>CAYMLA010000072.1:0-9596 GCA_964390785.1 uncultured Bdellovibrionales bacterium
AACATCTCTGGTTTTTGAGCGTCATGAGGGTGCTCTGCCCCATCATAGACTTTTAATTTACTAATTAATTTACGCCCTAATTTTGTTTTAGGAAGCATCCCTTGAACGGCTTCTTTAATAATGAAATTAGGATTTTTCTCTCTCATTTTTTCTGCTGTTGTTTCTTTTAATGAACCAAAAAAACGAGAGCGTTTATAATATATTTTTTCTTGCCATTTTCTGCCCGTCATTTCAATTTTTTTTGAATTTAAAACAATTACAAAATCACCAGTATCTACATGAGGAGTGAACTGAGGTTTATTTTTCCCTCTTAAAATCATTGCAATCTGAGTGGCCATACGACCTAAACGCTTCTCAGAAGCATCAACAATCCACCATTTCATTTCCACTTCACCAGGTTTAGCATTCCATGTTTTCATTGTAAAACTCCACAATCATGATTATTTTCATTAAAACGAATACTCTTTTTAAAGTCGACGGCACTTATTGTCAAGTACTCTGGAATAATAAACCTTATAAAGATAGAGTCCCTGTGGGGGGGCTGTCCATTTTGTAAAGGATCGATCTTTTTTTTGAAGAATTTTTAAAAGTTCATCCTGAGAGGCCTGTTTTATATTCAAGTCCACAAGTGTGCCGACAATATTACGAACCATTTGTTTTAAAAAACCGTCACCTTCGATAGTAAATTCAAGTAAATACGGCCTAACTTTGCGCCATTCTACTCGAGTCAGTGTGCGAACGGTATGAGAAACATCGCTTCCCTTGTTTTGAAAACTTTTAAAATCATGTCTTCCTAAAAGATGTTGAGAGGTTAAATTTAAATGATTCATATCAAGTGGTTGAGGAATCCACGTGACGTACCGCGCCTTAAGAGCTGATGGGGTTTTTGAATTCAGTATGTAATATTTATAAATTTTTCTTTTACTCGAAAATCGCGCATGAAACTCATCTGGAGCCAACCACATTTTTTTTATCGTCAAACTCATTGGAGTTAAACGCTGTAAAGCCCAGTCCAACTTATAACGACTTAACTCTTTAGGAGCTAAAAAATGAGCCACTTGGCCAATGGCATGAACTCCAGCATCCGTTCGGCCAGATCCAACAACAGAAACGGATTGATCAAAAATTTGACTTAATGCGGCCTCTAAGGTTGCTTGAACAGTAACTTGCCCTTGATTTTGTTTTTGCCAGCCCGAAAACTCTGCCCCATCATAAGAAAGCTCAATTTTAACTTTTTGCATATCACTCATTGTAAAAACATCAATAGTCCATTGTAATTCCAACAGAAACAATTTGAGTAGAAAGATCAAATCCCTCTTTTGATGGCGATTTAATCAATCGGTAATCAAATGTTAGCCACAAGTTATTAATTCCATAATCATAATCTAATTCGTGCATCATTGAATCACTGATTCCATTAAGTAAAACGGAAAGTCCTCCACCGGCTTGTGTTGAGGGTAACCCTTTCTTGTGAGTCGATTTTCCATCATCACGATATTCAAGCATTCCAACATACCCTACACCCCCTTGAGCATAAGGAACAAACCAAGGCTCATCAGAAAATTGAAATCGATAAATTAAACTCAATTCAAGTGGAACAACCAATAAACTAAATTGTTCAAATGATTTTTGGAGTTGTCCTCCTTGATCAATTCGTCCCGGCATTTTTTTATAAATAAAACCCAAACCAATTTTATACCCTAATCGACCAAATGGATTAATCCAAGGCCATTCCCAATCAATAACTAAACCCATATTTGAAGTTTCGCCATACATGTCTTTAAAACTTACTCCACGACTATTTTTAATTTCAAAAGGATTAACCTGAGCCAAACGAATCGAAACCATATGAGTTTGTGGTGATTTTTTGACTTGATAGATGTACTTTTTATCTTTAGTGATTCGAAGCAAACCTTCATCTGCAAAAGGGTGTTGAATTTTTTTTGAACCTCGAATATCCGTTGGATGTAATTTTTTTTTACTTTCATTGTGGGATTGTTTTTTTTCTTTGTCTTCATCAGATTGATTATGATTAAGGATTGTCTTATCTCCAAAGGAATCTTCATCCACACCAGGATAAGGCGGTTCAGGAGGTGGGGGAGTCCCCTCATTTTCAGCAAAAACCATCTCAGAGAGCTGGCCCTCTTCGCTTACTTCAGAAGACAATCCCATTTCTGCTTTAAATAAAAAAACAAAAGAAAAAAATAATAAAAAAAACATTTGCTCTTTTTTTTTAATTTTTTTAACAGAATTTTTGTTTGCAATCCAAAAACACAAACCCACTAAAAACAGTAAAAAGATAAAACCAAAAGAACCAAGATTTAAAAATAAAAAACCTAAAAACCAAAGAGGCCAAAGCAAAACAAGAAATACAAATTTTAAAACAGGAAACTCTAAAATCAGTCTTGCAAGGTGAGGGCCATTTTTATAATAAAAATCAACAAAAACACGTCCCCAGATACTCTTTAACAAATAATGATCTCGAATTTCTCGAAAAACATTTAACTGAGGAGCCAATGAACTGCCAAATGTCACTGTTGCAACAAAACAGTCACTCTCTTCTAAAAGGCCATAAACCTCACCCGGAGTTACAGTGTAGGATAAAGGCCAAGCACTCCCCGTTGCGACAGAGTTTGGTGTTAAAAATGAAATATTCTTAGCCAAATCAACTGTTGCAACCTTAAAATAATAAGTGGTTCCATTTTCTAAAGATTGTCCACCACTGCTATTAAGAAGTTGATTGCTTTTCATCGCCCCGCTTTCCCTATCGTATTCCAAAATAAATTTTGGGCTACTTAAATCAATGGCATTTCCAGCAGGAGATCCTAAAATCGAATCAAAATAAAAATAAGCCCAACGAAACTCTAAATTGGGAGGGGTAATTCCTGAAGTCGAATTGGTGCCTCGACGAAATGAATTGTTATTTTCATCTTTTGCTAGTTTATTTAAATAAGCTTTTTGATCTCCCGGAAGCAACTCAAAATCGCAAAACCCCTCCTTGGTTCCCGCTCCATCAGCGGGGCAAAGCGGAGTATGTTCAGAATCACCATTATCAACCCCTTGTATGTAAATTCTAATTCGAGCAATTTCTGTTACATCCGACGAACTTGTGACACTATCATCATCAAAAGATAAACCAATTGCTAAATCGGCTTCAAATCCAGTCTGTTTAAAATTTTCACAACTTACCCCAGACAAGACTTTACCACAAATGTCTCCCCATTTAATGCCGGCCGATAATTGACCTCCCTTGGTAATGCCTGATTTTGTTGTTCCATTGCTTAGGCCAAAAGTAGCCTCAAGCTCATCAATTAAATCTTGATTGAGATTTGTTCCTTCTAAAAAAGCAACAATTTTAACCTCAGTATAAGCTTCATCAAACTGACTTGTATCAGAGCTAAATTTTACAGATAATATAGTGTCATCAGTAATGCGGGACTCATTGCAAGGCGATTGGCCTGAATCGCAACTATTGCATGTCCCGTTATTGACTGAAACACATTCATCTCCAGCCAATCCAGCATAAACTCGTCGCAAATCACCTGTGTTGGCAACTTCACTGAAATTATCATTAGAAGCTCCTGAAACACTAACCCATGTGACTGTTGCCAAACTCTTTACGGGAACAAAGAAAAAAAAGAGACCAAGAAAGAAAAAACAAAAAAATTTCATAACAAAATCAAATCATGAAGCCACTAAAAAGTCAAAAGAGACGTTCAGCAATTTGAAGACCATTTAAGGCCGCCCCTTTTAAAAGATTATCAGCGACCACCCAAAAAATCCACTTATCCTTTTTTCCTGCTGAGTGAACACGCCCAACATGAACAGGCTCATCTCCAGAAATCTCCTTTGCTGTAGGATAATCATTGTCTTTAGAATGAAGATGTAACCCTGGTGCCTGTTCAAAAGCTTCTAATAAGTCTTCTTGTTTGGCCTCTTGATTAAAAGTAACCCAAACCACTTCACTGTGTCCATTTAATACCGGAACACGAACTGTAAAAGCAGAAACATCCAAATGATCATCATTAAGGATTTTTTTTGTTTCAAGCATGATTTTTGTCTCTTCAACACAAAATCCGTGATCATCAAAATCACCAATTTGAGGAATACAATTATAAGCAATTGGACGGGGGAACCTCTTGGATTCAATTTTTTTATTGGGGTCAACGCTTTGTTCAATCAATTCATTATAGGCCTCATAACCAGCTCCACTTACAGCTTGATAAGAAGCAACTTGAACTGATTTTAACCCAAATCTTTTTTTTAAGGGGGCTAAAGCCACCACCAACTGAATCGTTGAGCAGTTTGGATTTGCAATCACTTGTGGAGAAATTCCATTGAGTTGTTCACCATTAACCTCAGGAACCACCAATAAATGATCAGGATTTAAACGAAACACGGATGAATTATCAATGGCAAAAGCACCAGAGAGCGCAGCAAGGGGAGCCCATTTTTGACTAATGCTTCCCCCAGCGGAAAAAAAAACAAAATCCAATCCGCAAAAACAATCTTCAGACAATTGTTCAACAACTCTTTCCTTGGCACAACATTTGATTTTTTTCCCAACAGAACGTGGGCTTGCAAAAAGTTTAACCTCATCAACAGGAAAACTTCTATTTTCCAAAAGTTTAATAAATTGTTGACCGACCATTCCTGTTGCTCCAACAATTCCTAATTTTACTTTTTTCATAGCTAAGACTCCACAATTTCTTTCTGTTTATTCTTCATCCTCAGTTAAATCAGCTTCAAGATGAAATTGCTCAGGAAAATAAACATTTGGCTTAAGTTTACGCGGGGGCTTTCCCCACTTTAAGACTCCATAAATAACTCCTAATAGAGTATATATGAGAAACAACACAAAAAGCATAACTTCAGGCCAATAACCGATAACTGCAAAAATTAAAACAGCCATGACAAGATAAGAAAATGGCATTCTTTGTTTAAGATCTAAATCTTTAAAACTTCGATAGCGAAACGTTGAAACCATGGTAAAACCCAATAAAAAAGTCAATAGCAGTAAAGAGTAATTTTTAGTTGCCAACCAATTTAAGTCATTATACGCCATCACTCCACTGGCAACAATTCCTGCAGCGACAGGCGAAGGGAGACCTTGAAAATAATTTTTTTCAATGACATTGGCTTGCACATTAAAACGAGCCAAACGCAAAGCTGCACACACCACATAAAAAAAACTAGCAATTATCCCTATTCTTCCAAAAGGTTGTAATGCCCAAAAATAAAGAAGAAGAGCAGGCGCCATGCCGAAGCTAATTAAATCACAAAGGGAGTCATACTCAGCTCCAAATTGACTCGTTGAACGAGTTAATCGAGCCAATCGTCCATCAAGCAAATCAAATATGGCAGCAGCAACAATGCAATAAGATGCAAAAATAAACTGACCTTGTATTGAATAAATAACAGCCAAAAACCCAAATAACATATTTCCTGTCGTCAATAGATTAGGTAAAAGATAGATATTCATGGATAGTTTTTTCTTGAATTTTCTTTTTAAAATTTCAGGCTTATTCAAAGCAAGCCTCCTAAAAGATAAAAAATCAAATATAAACCACATGAACTTAATAGAGGTAAAGTTAAATTGTCGTCCAGTTTTCCCACTGGAATTAACTCTGCCAAAGCTCCAATAAGAGCCGATGATACAGATGCAATCCAAAAATGTTCAATCATAATTTTTTGAGAGGCAAAATATCCCGTCGACAACACGAAACAAACAAAAAAAGCCCCTAAAGAACCTTGTAATGTTTTTTCACCATAAATTTTCTTTCGACCATAAACCAAACCAAAATAACTCGCTAAAGGATCTGCAAAAGCCAAAAAGAGCAGGGTTAAAACAAAAATATGATGTGGAACAACCAAAAAAACAATTAAAACTCCTGTCAGCAAATATGTTGTGCCCGCCAATTTAGAAAACTCATTTTCTCTCATAAACAGACCCATCACTCGAACAATTTGTTGATTGAGTCTTCGACTTTTCATTCGAAGAAGATCCAAACTCACAAAGACCGCCCAAAGAATAAAAAGAAGAAGTAAAGACATGGACTGAGGAAAACTTTGTAATAAAAAAAGCAAAAAAAGCACCCCCAAAGAATGCCAAAGTTTTCTTAAAATATGGATATCAGATCTTTTTTTCAATTTTATTTGTCTCAAATGAGTAATCACATGATTCATAACGTGGACTCCACATCGTTTCGTCCGCTACCTACAGTTATCAGCACATTAGCCTGTATTAACGCGAACTTTGCCAACAGTCTAGTGCTTTCCGTTGTCAATTGTCAGTTTTTTTTTATAAGTCCATCAAATTTTGAACCTATTATTTGCCAATTTGGACTTATTTTTGCATTATTTAATTATTGTCATGACAAAGCCATTTTTTTTCTTTTTTAGGTCTCTAATTGCGTCATTCTGCATTTTTTTGCTTTCTTTGGTGCTTCCCCTATTGGCCTTTTCTCAAAATCCCCCAAGATCGAATCTTTTACAGAATCATTATGGCTATCTTTCTAAAGTAGAAGACATTAAATTTGAAACTGAAAACCAGCAGAATCCTAATCCCGAATTAAACTTAGTTGAAAAACCAGAACTCTATAAGCCCCCGTTGCATTCACAAATTTTTAATGAACGTTTAACAAAAGAATTTACAGAAAAATACCGTAATGACTTTGGGAATACAGAACTTGAAGAACTTTTTGAAAACCCAAATAAAAATTATTATGTCAAAAACACTGATGGTCGATTTGTAAATCGATTTGTAGAAGAAAACAATGAAAAAAAAGCCTTTGGTGAATACATGATTCGAAGAACCACTGAATTCCACATCGATAACTACGCAAGAAATGAACCAAGCCTTCGGCCAGCACTTAAAGTTAAAGAGCAACTCAGCCGGGCAGAAGTTGGTTTTTCACCTCAAGTAAAAGTCAAAATTAATTATTATCTTAGTGGTAATTATGTTAAATTTGATTTAGATAATCCTTGGTTTGATTTTATTTTTACATTAGAAATGATTCCTGAACATTTTGGTCCTTCTAGAATCCAAGAGGCTCAAATTCGTCTCGGATACAAGCTTACAACGACTTATTACCTTGAAACGATCATTAAAGAAATCGATGGAAAAGCCTCCCTTGGAATTCACAAAAAACTTGCTTCTGAAATGAAGGTTTCATTTATTTCATCCACCTTTTATCATGAACATGGCTATACTTTGCGAGAGAGTCTTCACCTTTTTGGATTTACTTGGACTCTATAGCATCCTCTTTTCTTAATAAGACAATTTTTTCTTTTATAACGTCTTGACGATCATTTAATCCGACAAAAGAAATTTCGTTTTTCCCCTTATCCAATTCAATGTAATCCGTTGTTAAATAATTTTTATGATAAAACAAAGAGGCATCAAAACCATTGGTGATGTTTTTTACCTTTGTTAACCGAAGCCCTTTTTTTAAACAATGAGATGAATTAATGCGTATTTTTGTTACATTTTTATAAAGACTTTGTTCCATTGAATCGCAATTCCAATGAAGATCAAAAATAGGAGAAAAATTTTTATCTGATGATTCTAAAATAGGCTTGATTTGTTCATTTGAAATTTTTACTGAACTGGGACTTCGTTGATCAAAGAGATTGATCATTTCAACAGTATGAACGGAAGAATCATCAAGAATTGAAATTGTTGGGGAAGGAATTAAAGAATGAAAAGTGATCCACCCAAAACTGATCACAAGTGTTATGGTTAATAAAAGCACTAACATCTCAGGTGTAAAATTGTATTTATTCATCAACTGGCTTATCGGCGAGTCGACCAAAGACTTGAGACCTTAGACCCAAAAAAAGGTTATCTTAAGGATAAAAAAACTAGACTAAAGAATGGGGGGGCGACCCGCCGCCTCTAAGATTAAACTCCTTTCCTAGCGCGACGGGTCTACGTGCCAATAACGGTCTTGGCTATTGTTGACGGATTAACGAAGGGTTTATTCGCAATCCGATTAACAATTTCAGAATTTGCTCTTTCATGAATCTTATCATTAATTTTTGCATCTCTGATTTTTGCGAGAATGGACTTTTTAAAATTATTATCTTTATCTGACTTTAATTCTGAAATTAAATTCACCAATGCAATAGTGTAAGTTGCAATATTCTCATTTGATTCCTTTTTATTAGATAATCCCTGAAGAGCTTCATCAACAACTTGTCCAATGATTGTTTCAAACAAATCTAAAACTTCTAAGTGGTCTGAAATTTTAGGAAATAATACATGAAGATTTCCATCATCAGGACGAGAAAGAATAACAAGTGTTGCATCAAATAACACCTCAGAATCTTTATTTTTATCATATTGAGTTCGTTTTAAGTGAATAAAGCGCTCCAATTGCTCAACATCAGTAAGAAACATTTTGTAATAGGGCATTTTTATTTTTGCCATTGAATAACTGGGCAATAATGTAAAAAATAAGAATAAAAAGACAACGGCTTTCATATTGACTCCTTGTTCAGAGTTGGTTTTCAACAAAACTCTGAACTTAACCTTAATCTATAGCAATAAAGATGCCTGATTAAAATTTGTCTTCTTTATGAATTATAATGCAGACTCCACTTCGTTTCGTCCGCAGCCTCTTAGTGAACGGGTGACAATATTGGATTGAATTGACAAAAATTGTTACCAATACATATACCAAATACGATTTGAATCAAAAACAGGAAGTTGATTGGATAACGTTTGACCGAGTCCAATTGTTTGATCGACACCATTAAGTTGAACTTGCATAGACAGAGGGTTGATGCCTGACGATGAACTCATTTGAATCCATTCAGAGTCTTTAACTTGGCCATTCAAACGTTCAAGTTCTTTAAATGCAATGTCGAGTGTACCAATTTTATCAATCAATTGATTTTGAAGGGCTACAGTCGGGTGAAAAACTCTTCCATCAGCAAGCTTGATCACTTTTTGTTTATTTAAACTTCTTCCCTTTACGACAACATCAACAAAAGAATGATAATGCAATAACAATTGAGACTTCCAATATTTTTTTTCTGCATCTGTCATTTGGCGAAACATGGAGCCAAAATCTTTCATCTCACCCGATTTAATTGTTACAACTTGAATATCCAGCTTATTATTTAAAAATCGATTTAATTGTGGAAAATACGAAATAACTCCAATCGATCCAATGATGGAATTAGGATTAGCAACAATTTGATCTCCAATTTGAGAAATATAATAAGCGCCCGATGCCGCTAATTCTGCAACATAAACAACAATAGGAATATTTTTTTTCAATTTGTAGTCTGTCAGAATGGATAAAATTTCTTCACTGGCTGCTGCAGATCCTCCAGGGGAATTGACTTCTAAAATAAGACCTGCAACTTCTTCAAATTGATCAAGATTGTTTAATGCATTTTTTATCTTAAAAGGAGTCACTTCATCACTAGAAATCAAACGTCCTGAACGGCTATGATAGATGATTGTTCCAGTAATAGGAATAACAACAACCTTGCTTTTTGCTCCCTTTACTCCACCAATCGATTGAAACTGAGGAGGCGATTTAAAAAGAGTTCCCAAATCAACCTTATTGTAAACCACGCATCCA
>CAYMLA010000073.1:0-3589 GCA_964390785.1 uncultured Bdellovibrionales bacterium
AACCTCCATGTTGATAGCGTTTTTTAAAATCCTTTGTTTCAGGAATAAGTGGAAGCTGAATTGATTTTCTTAATTTCTTTGCCATATAAAAAGAACTTAATCGCTTTTTGAAGCGGGGTCAACATGTATGGGGCGATGTCTTTTTTCTTGACTTATTGGGTCTAAAATAGACTTCTATTTTTTATTCAAACGTAACGAGATTGAATATGACTGTCGATTTTCATAGATAGAATCTCTGAATCTTAGCAGAAATCGAGACATAAGAACTCACTTGAGAGCATACAATATTCAGTCAATGAACAACTTGATAGACCGCATGACGGGAGAACAGATTCAACAATCTCCGATCGTTTATCCAACCGAAGTCGATCAAAAACTTTACGGAAGAGGACAAAGAAGTCTTAGATATTTTTACTGAGATTCGCTTTTTTACCCGCTGCGCCTCATTACAAAGTGAATAAGATGTACAATCTTATTCAGAAATCACATTCGAGTATTGTGGAAAAATGATCGATCAAATCAAGACTTGGCTCGACAGTGGCTTTCATCCAAAGGAAAATGAACGTTACAAAAGATATATCTAGTGGCTGCTGCAAAAGAGTCAAATTTGAAGCGTGCGAGTTCAAATTGAACGAGGCGTACATTAAGTCCGTCGCAGTGTAATTTGAGCGAAGCCAACGAATCACTTTTTCGCCTTGGGTAGAAAAAGTTGGCTGTTTTTCAGCAGCCACTGTCTAAATTAGAGGCACTCTTAAAGTCTAGTCACAGATTTATAGTACATAATTTAACAAAATCTTAGTTAAGAATTCTAATCTCGATGACGATAGTAAAGGGCAAATGATCAAAACAAAAAATAAAAACGACAACATTAATGGAGGGCTGAATGTCTGAAAACACACTCAGAGAGTCTATACGCTCAGAAACCAATGAAACAAAAAGAGAAAAATATCTTATTTTTTCCCTTTTAGATGAAAATTACGGAATCCCCCTGTCATCTGTAAAAGAGGTGATTGGAGTGACCGATATCACTAAGGTTCCAAATGTTCCTGAGTATTTTAAAGGATTAATCAATTTACGGGGACGAATCATCTCTGTATTGGATCTTCGATGTAAATTAAATCTTCCACGATCCGAATATCAAGATAAAAAAGCCTGCATTATAATTGTTGAAATCGATGAATTCACATTAGGAACAATTGTTGATGATGTGAGTGCCGTTGAAGGCTTTATGAGCGATCAAATTGAACGTGGTCTTGATATAAATTCAAAAGTCAGTCGAGAATTCATTATTGGAGTCGCCAAAAATAATGAAAAAAACCTCACTTTACTGCTTGATATCAGTCGTGTTCTTAGTATTGACGAACTTCGCTTGACTCAAAACAAGTCGCAAACACAAGAAGTGGCTTAATAAAAACTGAAGGCTGACACAAAACAGCCACTAACAAATGAGTAAAAAATTGTAAATAGAAATATAATATAAAATAAAAATTAAATCAATAAACAATTTAAGGGGGTCAAAAGTGACTGGGAAAAAAAGTTTAAAATTAAAATTAATGAGTGGTTTTTTGGGAGTTTCAGCAATTGCACTATTAATAGGTGCTGTGGGTTTATTTTCAAGTGTAAAATTAAATGATGGCATCGAAGAAATAGGTGTTGTTAGACTTCCAAGCGTTGACAGTTTACTTGCTATTAAAGTAGAAGCGGAGCACATAGGACAAACAATAAGAACTCTTACAATACCAGGCTTAACTCCTGAGATGCGCGAGAATGAGTATAACAATCTTGCACATTCTCGTGAAAGATATGAAAAGGCATGGAAAATTTATGAACCCTTACCTCAAACAATTGAAGAAGCAAAACTTTGGAATGAATTTGTTCCTGCATGGAACGCATGGCGCGAAGAGAACAATAAATTTTTACAAATGGCCAAAGAATTTGATAAGATTGGTATAGATAATCCAATGGAACTTGGCAAATCAATTGAACAATTTACAAAAGACCATTATCTTTTAGTTCAAAAAACTCTCCACATGATACATATGAACACTTCTTTTGAAGGAGGAGAGGATGCTACAAAATGTAATTTTGGAATCTGGTTGACAAAAGTTAAGACAACAAATCCACAATTATTAGATCTTTTTAAGAAGGTTGATAAGGATCATCATGGATTCCACGCTTCGATAAAAAAAATAAAAAAGTATATTCGTGAAGGAAACAAAGCACAGGCAACTCATACTTACATATCAGAAATGCAACCCTATATGGAAAAAACTTTTGACGTATTTGATGAAATACACGAAATTGCAAATCATTCCATTGAAGTTGAACACAAAGCAGTCAGTCAAGCCTTGGGACCTGTTTATAAAAAACAAACTGAGGCAAACAATTTGCTTGATGAGATTGTTAACATTAACCGTAAAATTGCTTCTGAGGAAGTTTCAAATAGTCACAAACTAGCATCGTTAATGGAAATAATAATGGCCATTACAACAATTCTGGGATTAATAGTGGCTTTTACATTGGGATTTTTTCTCACACGAACAATCTCCAACGCTTTAAAACAAACCGTCGATGCTCTTCAATCCAGTTCTCAACAAATTGGATCGGCAGCAACACAACTGGCCAGTGCTTCTCAAGAACTCTCCAGTTCTTCGAATGAACAAGCCAGCTCCATTGAAGAAACATCATCATCTCTTGAGGAAATGGCTGGGATGATTGAAAATAACGTTTCTAATGCGCAACAAGCCTATGAGCTTTCTGATAAGGTCAGAAATATTTCAGAAGAAGGCAACGAAAGCATGCAAAAATTAACTGAAGCCATGAGTGAAATTTTAAAAAGCAACGAAAAAATCGAAGAGCTTGTTAAAGTCATTGGCAATATTGGTGAAAAAACAAAAGTGATGGATGAAATCGTCTTTCAAACAAAGCTCTTGTCATTTAATGCTTCTGTTGAAGCCGAACGAGCTGGAGAACACGGTCGTGGTTTTGCCGTTGTGGCACAAGAGGTTGGTAATCTCGCTCAAATGAGTGGTAAATCCGCACAAGAAATTGCTGAAATTGTAAAAGGCTCAATTAAAGAAGCCGAAGCCATTACAACTGAAAATAAGAAAAAAGTTGAAGTCGGAGGCCAGTATGTTCATGACACTGGAAGCGCTTTAAAAGAAATCATGGAAGCCGCTAAAACGGTTATTCATGGGGCTAAACAAGTCTTAGACGCTTCACAAGATCAAAGCAAAGGCATTGAACAAATCAATGCAGCAATGAGCCAAGTGGATAAAGCCACACAAGAAAACGCTTCAACTGCAGAAGAAACAGCCAGCTCGTCAGAGGAATTAAGTGCACAAGTGGACTCTCTCAATCAAGTGGTGCAAGAATTGGTCGAAGTCATTGAAGGTTCAACAAACCAACGCCAGCAGCATGCTGGAGGGTACGCGCCTGTAAACCACAAAACAACGACCAAGCATCACAATAAAGTTGTTAGCCTAAAAAGTAAATCCAATGAATATAAATCAAAAGATCACACTTTTGATAGCAAACTGAAGAAAGCTTCAGGAAGTGATGTGGCTCACACTGCCGATGATGACGACGC
>CAYMLA010000073.1:3599-9534 GCA_964390785.1 uncultured Bdellovibrionales bacterium
ACGCTTGGCAAAAGCTTTAAGTTCACTCTTATTAAAGGCTGTTTTACAACAGCCTTTATTTAGTTCCCGTTGCGAAAGTGGCTGCATAAAAAGCAGCCACCGAATTCACTTTAAAATGAGGTTTTAAATTGTGAAAAAATTTCCTGAAATGAAAATTTTAGTTCTTGACGATGAACAACGCATTCAAGACTTAGTCGCCCTTCAACTAGAAAGCACATTTCAATCCAAACTCTATAAAGTTAGCTCCATTGATGAAGCACTAGAAATTTTTAATTCTGAAAAAATTGATGTGGCTCTTATTGATATTTGTTTAAATCAAGATTTAAACGGTCTTGATTTATTAAAAAGAATTCAAGACATGAACAAGGAAACATTTTGCATCATGATCACAGGAAATTGCAACCCTCAATATTTGCGGCGTGCTTTTGAGGAACATTGTTTTGATTTTATCGAAAAACCCTTTAAAAAAGACCTCTTGCTTTATCGTGTGGGAAAAGCGTTGGAACTTAAATACTATCATAATTTACTTAATTTAGTTGCGCGTGATTATTTATTTGCAAAATTTGATCAATGGACAGCCGATCGATACGAAAAACTCCCCATAGAACAGCGTTGCCAACTCTTAGAGGCTGCAATTGGACTAATTGAATTTAAAAATTACAAACAATCCGGTGGAAAATAAATGGACGATGCTACGTTTTTAAAGGAAATTCAAGAGGCATTTTTGATCGAGGCAACTGAACTCCTTGAACAAACAGAGTCTCATTTTCTTGCCCTTGAAAAAAAAGAGAGCGATCCAAAAACTTTAGAAACCATTTTTCGCTTAGCTCATAATTTTAAGGGAGCAGGAAAATCCGTCGGTTTTGATGAGTTTAGTGAATTTGCTCATGAAATGGAAAATTTACTTGTTAAACTGAAGGATAATTCAATTCAATGCTGTAGTCATGTTGTTGATTTGCTCCTTTCATGCAATGATCGATTGATTCAAAATGTAGAAGCGTTAAAAAACAATCTGAATTCCCATCTAGACAATCAAGATCTCATACAAAAAATAAAAGAGTATTTAAATAATCCATTTAAAAGTGATGAACCCTCTTCAGAAATCCACTTTGATCAAGAAATGGAAAATATCTCTCAAAAAAAATCAGAAAACCCCTTTGAATTAAACGAAGATAATTTTTCCTCCTCTCCCCCATCACCTGAACTAAAAAAAGAAAAATCTCCTGTTAAAGATACAAAAAACCAAACAGAGGAACACATACGAATTTCGCTTGAAAAAATAGATAGCATTTTAAACAGTTTTGGCGAACAAGTGATTTTACAATCAGCCCTTGATTATGCAAAAAATGATATTCTAGGAAATCAAGACGCCATTTTAAAAACAATCAATCAACTCAGTAAAATCACTTATGATTTACAACAAACAACAATCACCTTGCGCATGCTTTCAATTAAAGGAGTATTTAACAAGCTTGAAAGAACGATTCGAGATACGGCTCGACAGATCAATAAAAAAGTGCAACTGATCACAAGTGGAGAAAATAACGAACTCGATAAAACCATTATAGACTCTATTTTAGACCCCTTAATTCATATGGTCCGAAACTCAGTGGATCATGGGATTGAAACGCCTGAAGAACGAAAGCAAACAGGAAAACCAGAAATTGGAAAAATTTGTCTACGAGCCTTTCATAAGGGAGGCTTTTTTTATATTGAAGTTGAAGATGATGGAAAAGGATTGGATGTTGAAACCATTTTAAATAAAGCGATCTCAAAAGGCCTTGCACAAACAAACAAAGACTATACCGACCAAGAAATTTTAAATTTCATTTTTTCATCAGGCTTTTCAACAAAAGACTCCGCAACAGAAATCAGTGGACGTGGTGTCGGAATGGATGTTGTAAAAAACACAATCCACAAACTAAAAGGTACTTGTGACCTTCAATCAACAAAAGGACAAGGCACTCTTTTTTCTATACGTTTACCACTGACTTTAGCTATTTTTAATGGAATGATTGTACGAATAGGAAAAGAAAATTTTGTTTTTCCAAACTCAGATATTGAAGAAGCCATATCGATCAATCAAACAGAAATAAGAAACATTGATTCAAAAAATTCAATAGTTAACATTCGAAATCAAGTGATGCCTGTTTTAAAAACGAGTTGGCTGTTAAAAACCGAACTTAAATTAACGTCAAAACTCAACCCTCTTGAGTCTTCAATGAGAAAACGAGATGAAATGTTTCAAGAAACACTCTTAATCACAGAACATGGCGGACGTCCTTATGCCTTACAGGTGGATGAGCTTATTGCTCAACAGCGAGTGGTCCATAAAAACTTAGGTGGTGAAGTTAAAAATCTGGCTGTTGTGGCTGGGGGAACTATTTTAGGAGACGGACGTGTTGCTCTGATTCTTGAAACTGGAAAAATCATTGAATACTGGAAGGGAATCGCCGCATGAGTGCATTAAAAAAAGCAGCCTTTGTTCCACCTGAAATCTCTGATTCTCTTATGATCAATCAAATTTGCGATCTTGAGTTTAATGAACTTCGCAAAGTCTTGCATGAAATGACCGGAATTAAACTCAATGACGGAAAAAAAACAATGATTGAATCAAGACTAGTAAAACGACTAAAAAACTTAGGCTTACAAAGTTTTTCAGAGTATTGTCAATATTTATGCCAGCACCAAGAAGAACTTGAAAAATTCATTAACTCGATGACAACAAACAAGACTGAATTTTACCGTGAAGCCGAACATTTTCGTTTTTTAAAAACTCAGGCTTTACCTCAAATTCTAAACACAAAAAGACAAAAACGTCTTCGCGTGTGGTCAGCCGCGGCCTCAACTGGAGAAGAAGTTTATACACTAGCCATAGAATTAAATGAATTTTTCAATCATCATTCTGATTTTGATTGGAAGATTTTAGGAACAGATATTGACACACAGGTTTTAGAACAAGCTCAGCAAGGCATCTATCCTGCACAAATTGTTAAACAAATCAGAGCCGATCTGGTTCAAAGAAATTTTTTAAAAGGAACGGGAAAAAATCAAGGATTATACCGAATTGGTCCAACACTAAAAGAAAACATTAAATTTCGAAAATTTAATTTAATCTCTGAAAATTTAGATGTTCATCTTAAATTTGACATCATTTTTTTGCGAAATGTTTTAATTTATTTTAATAATGAAAATGTACAAAAGGTCATTAATAAAATGGCCAACGCCTTATTGCCCGACGGATTTTTATTTATCGGACATTCTGAAACTCTCAATGGAATTCTCCACCCCCTTGAACCGGTGCAGTCGGCTGTTTATCAAAAGAGGCGAGCGTGAATTTTCATTTTTTACAACCTGGTGAACTTTTTATTTCAAAAGACCCCCTAAATATAAAAACTTTATTAGGAAGCTGTATTGCTGTTTGCATATGGGACAAAAGGCAACATCTGGGAGGAATCAATCATTATCTTTTACCTGAACCACAAACTCCCATAAAAAAAAGTGAAGAAAATAAATATGCCTGCTTTGCCATTCCCTCTTTATTGCGAGAACTTAAAAATCGCTACCACTGTAGAAAAGAAGATTTAATTGTAAAAATCATTGGTGGAGCTTCCATTTACCAATCAAAAGAACTTTCTCAACAACTCAATGTTGGTCAATTTAATATTCAAGCCGCTCATGAAATTTTAAAAAAATTTCATTTATCTATTACAGCTTCCCATGTTGGCGGGCTACAAGGAAGACAAATTCTTTTTAACACTTTAACCGGTGAACTTCGCTTTCAAAAAATAGCAAACTCAAAACTTGCTGCAACAGGACTTGCTGCAACAGGAACAGACACAAGATATCCCATTAAGCCAACTTCTTCAAATTTGTCTTCTCATATTAGTCTTGCAAAAGAAACCAGTAAATCGCTTCAAAAAAAGACCATACGAGTTTTAATTATTGATGATTCTAAACCTGTGCGTTTACTTTTACGCCGTTTAATCGAACAAAACCCATCCTTTGAAGTCGTTGGTGAGGCAGAAGATCCCTATGCGGCAATGGAATTTAGACGAAAAAATAAAGTCGATGTCATTACCTTAGATATTAATATGCCTAAAATGGATGGAGTGACTTATCTGAAAAGTTATGCACGAACACAACCTATCCCCACCATAATGATTACCGACTATAATATAAGTTCTTCTGGTCCAGTCTTTGAAGCTTTAGAAAATGGAGCGTTTGATTACCTTAAAAAACCAGCTTTAAATGATATTGAAACAATGACAAGCGATTTACATGATCGTTTGATCGCTGCTTTTGAATCTGGACAACGTCGTGCAAAATCCAATCAATTAAAACTCTCATCCCCGCAAAGACTCACCCTCGTTCGAACTGAATCTTTAAAACTATCAGAACATAAACTTGGAGAATTTTTAATTTTTTTAGGAGCATCAACGGGGGGCACAGAAGCCATAAAACAAGTTTTATTAAAACTTCCTGCGGAAATTCCGCCCCTGTTAATTGTACAACACATTCCTCCTGTTTTTTCTAAAGCTTTTGCTGACCGATTAAATGAACTCTGTCCTTTTCAAGTCAAAGAAGCTCAGCACGGAGACAAAATTGAAAAAAACTGTGCTTATGTCGCTCCTGGAGGACAGCAAATGAAAGTTCAATCCAATAGCTTGGGCACTGAATTAAAAATTGCTTTAACTGATGATCCACCAGTCAACCGCTTTAAACCTTCTGTGGATTATCTTTTTCAATCCGGCACAGCGATTTCTAAAAAGAAAAAAATTGGGATTATTCTTACAGGTATGGGACAAGATGGAGCAAAAGGTTTACAGTCTTTAAAAAAAATTGGAACAAAAACCATTGCTCAAAATGAAGAAAGCTCTGTGGTTTTTGGAATGCCCAAGGCGGCAATCGATTTAGGTGCCGCAGATCAAATTTTAGATATTGATCAAATTGCAACAGCCCTTTGTAAAATTATCCAAACTTGGTCTACATGAAACAAGGTGGAGTACACATTATGACATACCAATCAAGAAGACGATCTGTTCGCTATCAACCAGAAACAAACTCTTATGCTCGTGTTACTGAACTCGATAAAGATCAAAGTCTTGAACACATGAGTCTGGTCTTGAATGAATCTTATCGCGGATGCTGCCTAATCATGCTACGAGTCAGCCATTTAAAAGAAGGTCAACGATTAATGGTTGAAATCCCCCCCATGAATCCAATCCAATCAGAAGTGGTTTGGAACATCAAAATTGATGAAGATATCTCACGAATCGGGTTAAAGTATCTCGAATAATTAGTGGCTGTTTTTAAATACTGCAAAACGACAACACAACACAAGCCCAGACCAGAGTCCAATTCGAAGCAAATAAATTTAATTTTCTATAATCAAGAAGGATTTCTTTTTAATCTATTAAGTGACGACGGCAACTGTGGCCGTTTGATGCCAACTTGTAAGATAAGCAAGTTCGACCTGTTTTCGACAAAACAAAAAAGTGAAAAAGGATGTGATTCTTAATGAAAATTTTAATCATTGATGATAGAATTGAAATTTTGACTTTTCTAAAAACACTGATTGAAACAAAATATCCACCTCCCCTTACAGCAACTCATGCTGATGAAGCCCTGTTTGTGTTAAGCAAAAATAAAATTAACCTCTGCTTGGTTGATTATTTTATGCCTGAACAAAATGGAATTGAACTCATTGATCAAATTAAAATCAATTATCCTCAAATTGTTCACATCCTTATCAGTGGATGCTTTAATGCAGAACTCCTCTCACTTGCTCTTGAACGACAAGTTAAAGGTTTTCTTAGAAAACCCTTTTTAAACAAAGAGTTGTTTACAATGCTCGAAAAAATTAATTTGGAACTAAAAGAAAATACAGTCTTGTCTTCAACAGAAAAGCTTGTTTTGCATTTTCATAAAAACA
>CAYMLA010000074.1:0-3095 GCA_964390785.1 uncultured Bdellovibrionales bacterium
TAGTCAAATTTGAGCGAAGCCAACGAAAAAGTTGGCTGTTTTGCAACAGCCACTATTTAGTGTGTGTCTTAAATTGATACAATTCGAAGCCTCTAAGAATAAGGAAAACATCAATTTTCAATTGAGTTCTCAATTTCATTTGCGGGAGAAACAGTAAAAGGCAAAGAAATAGTAAAACAACTTCCTACACCTAATTCACTTTCAGCAAAAATTTCCCCTTTATGACAATGAACAATATGTTTTACAATAGCCAATCCTAATCCTGTGCCCCCTTCTTTTTTACTTCTTGCCTTATCGACTCTAAAAAACCTCTCAAAAATTCTTTCTAAATTTTTCTTTGAGATTCCAATTCCCTGATCTCTTACGCTAATGTGTATTCTTGAATTATCAATTTTTTGTTCGATATAAATTTTAGAATTTCCATCATTATACTTAATCGCATTAGATAATAGATTTATAAAAGCTTGCTCCATTAAGCCAAAATTAACAAATAAAGTCACTTCATCAGATACTCGATTTATAATTTCGATATTTTTTTGAAATGAATTTACCGCACAAAAGTTAACTGCACTCAAAATTATTTTTCCAATAAATTCTTTTTTCATATCAAGTTGAATATTACCCGTTCCATCTTCTAATTTAGAAAGTGATAATAAGTCTTCAACCAAATCAGTTAAACGAACAGTTTGATTTTCAACAACCTTTAAAAAACGCCTCATTGTAGCTAAATCGGAAATGTCTTGTGTTAAAATGGTTTCTAAATAACCACGAATTGAAGTTAAAGGCGTTCGAAGTTCATGTGAAACATTATCAACAAATTGTTTACGATGAACTTCTAACTTTCGCAATCTTGTTACATCACTAAAAACAAAGACGTTTCCAATTATTTCTTGCCCAAATGTTCTTAACGGTGTTGCCTTAACATGCAAAACCGTCTCCTCTGGATTGAAAAGATCAAACTCTTTTTCCATTGGAACAAGCTGTTTTTCAACTTCAAAAATAAATTGTTGAATTTCTAAGACCCTAACAACTTCAATAACTGATTTCCCCTTAGCCTTAAATCTAGAAATTCTAAACAATTCTGCTGCCGATTGATTGATAAATCGAACTGACCGATCCAAATCAACGGCCAATATACCTTCTATAAGGCTTGAAAACACAATAGACTGTTCAATTTTTTGATTTGAAATCACATCAAATCGATGCGCCAACTCAACGGAAATACGTTCAATTGATTCAGCCAAATGATGAAGTTCTCTAGGCGCACTTTTAGAAATTTGAAGACGAGTTGAAAAATCCCCTTCAGCAATGGCACGAGCTTGATTTTTCATTTTATCAAGTGGTCGAGAAAGGTTTCTAGACATCAACCAACTAATAACAATTGTAAGAATAAACAAAAAAAGACCAGCGAAAAAAATTTCACTATAAATTCCCCACAATTTATTTTTTATATGATTAACATCTTTAGCAACGACAATAAGAGATCGAATTCTTTTTTTTTCTTTAATGGGATAAAAATAAAAAAACCAATTATCGACAAGAAAATAATTTTTATTTAATTTTTTTGAATCTTCCAACGCAAACACAATTTCAGGATGAGAAAGCACCTGATCAAAAAACAACTTATTAATGGATTGATATGGCTTATCTTTTAACCCATAAATTGTTCGATCTGACAAAACAATATAAACTTCAGAATCAATTTGATTTCCTAATTTTTGGAGAATTTTTAATGTTTCTTGTTTGTTCCCATTTTTTAAAAAAAAACGAATGTCTTCAAAAAATAACGACACTTGAGATTCAAAGTCTTCTGAAATTTTTTGAAAATAAAAAACACGAAGTGACCAATAAGAAAATAAAACAACAAAAACAATTGACAAAAATGCAATTAAAGTAAAGGCCGGAAATATTTTCCAAAAAAGACGTTTAGACTTCATGCTTCCTTATAGCGATAACCGACTCCTCTAACCGTTTCAATATTTACCCCTTCTGAACCTAATTTTTTTCTCAATCCGACCATTTGAAAATCAATCGTTCGATCAGTAACAGCATAATTCATTCCATGAATTGCATCAACAATTTGAGATCGAGTAAAAACCCATCCAACCTTATTAGCCAATAACAGTAAAATTTGAAACTCCGAATGAGTTAACTCAACACGTTCTTGACCAACTCGAACTTCATGCCGACCAGGATGAATATAAAGCTGATTAAGTTCAATCACACCTTGATCTTCAGAATTCTTTGATCGACCAACCAATTCAATTCTCCGCAAAACAGCCTTAACTCTTGCGACTAAAACAGATGGACTAAATGGTTTTGTCACATAATCATCTGCCCCAGCCTCTAAACCTCGCACGATATCTTCTTCCGTTCCCTTAGCTGTAACCATAACAACAGGCACATTTGAGCTTTTTTCTCTTCTTTTAACTTTGCGACAAACTTCAACCCCATCCATTCCGGGAAGCATAATATCCAATATTATAAAATCAGGATTTGAATCATTTAATGCTTTTAACAATGACAGTCCCTCTGAAAAGAGTTTCACTTTAGCCCCTTCAGCAACTAAATTAAACTCAATAAGTTGAGCAATATCAAAATCATCTTCAACAACAAATATCAATTTATCGTCTAATTGAACTAACTCCAAAAAAACCTCCTCAGCTAACACATTATTCATGGCTCTTTATTGAATGAAATTCAATAGAATTTTATGATTGAACAGTTATAAAATAATTAGATATTGGCGGTTCACTCTTTTTGTTCATCTTTACTCATTGCGTTAATCCGCCTGAGTGAGATGCTACTTGTTCATCCTTTGAAACTGATTATCAATCAAACGATATTTAACACCATCAACAACAATGGTTTGATCCTCTAAAGGTTTATCATTACGCTTTACTTTATCTTTATTCTTCAGTTGAAATCCTGTTTGATTTATCGATGAAGGCATCCGCTGACTCTTTGATTTTACAGCATTGAGACGAACAAAAAAATCATTAAGCATTTGAATTTCTTTAGATGAAAGTTTTTTTAACCGTTGCTTTAATTCAACTTTTGAATTCTCTTGATTTGAATGAGAAGAAATTTTATTG
>CAYMLA010000074.1:3105-9509 GCA_964390785.1 uncultured Bdellovibrionales bacterium
TAAAATAAAATATTAAATTCCTTTTCCTCCATTTTCTTTATGTTTTTTTTTAAACTCCAATAGATTATATACATCTTTTTCTGATGAATCAAAATTTAAACCATCTAACGCCATAGAGTTGATGTTCTGATTTTGATTTATTTCATTAAAAACCTTTTCATACTGATCCTGAGCCTGTATTGCTTGCTCAAGAGTATTATGTAAATCCAATATTTTTTTAAACGAAAAGCCTTCTGGATTAATAAAACTGACTCCAACCATAACGACTGTACTTACAATCAAAGATCCCAATACATAGTTGATAAGCATCTTTAGTATTTTCAAAATACACCTCAAACTATAGTTGAGTAAATACTGTCCAAAAGGACAGACTCATCGTATACAATAAATAAATCATCAAAATCGCCCAAGCAAAGACTTGATATTTCCAGCCGATTCGACTTGCTGAACGAGAGTACCCCTGATAAGAATATCCTAAAGATATTTGCTGCTTAAATACTGTTCGCCCAAACATATAACAGCAAAAACTAAATAAAATAACTGAAATTAACGAAGAAAATAATGCATCCATAACGTGGACTCCACTAATAAAAATCTTCTTAAAAAAACAATTTTTTTCAAGTTAAATAGTGGCTGTTTTATAGCTTGCCTCAGTGGCTGCTGCAAGTTGGCTGTTTTGCAGCAGTCACTAAATACACTATCAACCCTATCGGCATAATTCGTATCAACTTGAGACTAAATCAGAATTTCTAGACAAATATACTCAGCAATAACGCATGTCTGAATTTGAAAGACTACTTCACACCAGTTTCTAAATAATCTAAACTTTGTTCAAAAATTTCAAAAAATATTCGACCCATTCTTTCCTTAAGATCATTTCTTTTGCAGTTTGAAATAACTTTTTTATGCATTTCTTTTGTTCTTTTATCATCATAATTTTCTAAACGAAGTTTTTTTTTGGTCAACGAAATCTCATCAAGTAAATCAAATCGCTTTTGTAAAGCCAATAAAATATCTAAATTAACTAAATCCATTTGATCTCTTAACTCTTTTAATGTTTCTTCCTGACTTTTCAAAAAAACCTCCTTAAGGTAAAAGACTTAATACTCCATGCTGATTCACTTCACCCTCTATTTCAATTTCAAATAATCCCGTGCCTCCGTGCATTGTTTCTACACACTGACCTAAATTATTATATATTTCTTTAACTGAAGAGATCAAACTTTGTCGATGAGGATAAATGATTTCTAATCGATCTCCTTTACTGATTTTATTTCTTACCTCGACTAAGATCCTGCCCGCACAACTCCCTTGCCCCCTAATTAATCCGGCAAATTTTTGAGAAAAATTTCTTCCCGTACTAAAACCATAGTTTTGCTCTTCAAAACCAGGACGGCCCATCATAAAACCTTTGCTATATCCACGATTGGCTATTTTTGCGACTTCAATAAGTAAATTTTTATCAAAAGGATGCCCTCCCCAAGCGTCATCAATGGCTTTTCGATAAGCTCGTGCAACCAAAACCAAATAATAAAGAGATTTTGTTCGCCCTTCCACCTTAAAAGAACAAATTCCTGCATCTTGTATTTCTTTTAAATGCTCAATTAAACATAAATCCTTTGCATTCATAATATAAGTGCCATTTTCATCTTCATCTATTTGATAAAACTCTCCCTTTTGCCTTAAGTCTTCAATAAAGTAATCATTCTCTTTTTGTAAAACAGCCTGATGAACATGAAATGTATATCGACAACTATTATCACAAACTCCCTGATTAGCATCACGATAACTCATATAATGTGAAAGCAAACAACGCCCCGAATAAGCAACACAAATAGAACCATGAACAAATGCCTCTAATTCAATTTCAGGAACTCGATTTTTTATCTCAATTAATTCTTCAAGACGCAATTCTCGACTTAAAATAATGCGTTTAACTCCTAGCTGAGACCAAAATTTTACACTTTGCCAATTCATGCAATTGGCTTGAACAGATAAATGAATATCCACATCTGGATACTTTTCTCGAACCAACATAATCAAACCAGGATCACTCATTATAAGGGCATCAGGCTTAAGAGAAACCCATCGATCAAGATTATTCACAAATGACTTAAGCTTAACATTACGAGCAAAAATATTAGCTGTTAAATAAAGTTTTTTGTTTTGCTTATGAGCAAACGAAATTCCCTTAACTAAATCATCATAACTGAACTCATTTTCCCTCGCCCTCAAACTAAACAAAGGCACACCGGCATACACCGCGTCAGCCCCATAGGCAAAAGCATATTCTAATTTTTCAAGTGAGCCAGCGGGCATTAACAATTCTGGCTTTTTAATTTCAGTCATCTATAAAAATCTCCTCACAAACAAACAATTGACATCGATCACGTCGAAGTGAAATTTAAGCAAAACCAATTGCTCCAACAGCCACTAAGAAGAAACTAATCTTTGCACAATAAACGATGCCACCTGTGATGGTCGTGTTCCAGAACCAAATCCCGCATCATAACCAAGTTCAATAGCCAAGTCGTGACTTATTCGAGGACCTCCCGCTAAAATAAGAAATCGATCTCTCAAGCCTTCAACTTCAAGAATCTCTATAAGCTCTGTAAAATTTCTAATATGCGCATCTTTCTGGGTTACGGTTTGAGAAACCAATAAAACATCTGCACTCACCTCTAAAGCTTTTTTTACCAAGTCCTCTGGAGAAACTTGAGAACCCATGTTAAATGTTTTCATTTCTGGATATCGTTCAAAACCATAGTCTTGATTAAAACCTTTCATATTCAATATGGCATCAAGTCCAACCGTATGAGCATCAGATCCAATTGTTGCTCCAACAACAACCAAAGGACGTCCAATTTCTTTTTTTATCAGGTCATTAATTTCATAAAAACTTAACTCTTTATACTTTGCTTCAGTGACTTGAATCGTTGAAAAATCAATTTCTAAATCACTTTGAACATAAGCAATAAAAAACGTAAACTCATCAGAAAGAGGCTCTTGAGAAACAACCATGACATTTTTAAATCCCAACTTCAGCAAATAAACTTCAGCCGCTTTTTTAGCTTTTGGACTATTGCTTACTGGAAATGTAAATGAAATCTGCATTTTTCCATCATTTAAAGTATCTCCATAAGGTTTAAGCCATTGTTCATTTCTTTTACTCATTTTAGAGCCTCCAAAATAGGATTGTTATAATTTAACCCTTTTTTAAAAACACCAGACAATCCTTTTCCTCCGTCAATAGACCGACGAACATCTGCAAAACGCCCCTCACTGATTGACTCCATAAGTCCCTTATTTAAAATTTCTTTTAAAAATTCAATAGCTTCATCGAGAACCAAATGAGCTCTTTGAACGACAAAACCCTCAGACTTGAACTCTAACTCTTGACTAAGATCGCGTGCCAAATGAAAAACATAATTAACAGACGAAAGCGATTTAAATCGATCCTGCATAAAGGGCGTATGAATTGCCTCTGTTAATAGTCCTGTTAAATGAATTCCTTGATTTGTTAAAATAGATGAAAAATTAAAAAGTGTATCCATGGCATGAGAGTAAAAAATGTCTGTTTTTTTATACTTTGTTGGAGGCATATATTTAATTGGAGATTGAGGAAAAAGTTCACGTGTTAGCTGCGCATGAGCTAACTCGTAGAGAAAAGCATTTTCAACTTCAGGATTAATTTCAAATGCATGCCCTAGACCCAAATACTCCTCGGATAATTTTGCCTTTAAAGCCATCGCATGATTAATCAATTGAGAGGCCGTAACAGTATAGGCATTTTCAATTGCATCAGCCGTTGTTAAGTAGTTATCTTCTCCTGTATTAATATAAATTCCTGCTTTTGCACATATGAGCCGGCTAAAATACTGATCAATAAATGTTCTTTTCATATTAATATCACGAAATAAAATACCATACATAGAATCATTAAGTAACATATCCAAATCTTCAAAAGCGGCACACACTGCAATTTCAGACATACACAAACCCGAAGAATAATTCACCAAACGAATGTATCGCCCTTCTTTTTCCCCAAACTCATCTAAGGCTTCTCGCATAATTCTAAAATTTTCTTGAGTTGCATAGGTTCCACCAAACCCTGTTGTTGTTGGACCGAAAGGGACATAATCCAACAAAGATTGAGCCGTTGTTCGAATAATAGCAACAACATCAGCGCCTGAATGAACAGCAGCTTGGGCTTGAATTCGATCTTCATAGATATTCCCAGTAGCAACAATAATGTACTTCCAGGGGAATCGAGGTTTCTTTAATTGATTCAATTTATCATTTTTAACTTTTTTTGTTCGATCCAAAACATCAAGAGCTTTTTTTACTAATTTTTTTTCAATTTTTTGATTTGAAAAGTCTTTTAAAGAAATCTGATCCCAAGACACTTTATTGTTTGCAATTTCCTCTGCCGTTTCTTGAACATCCAATTTAAGCTCTAACATCGCTTTAACAAAAGGATCAAAAACACCATTTTCTATTAAACCCAAATTTTTAATTTGATCAACAATAACATTAACTAATGGAGTTCCATCAGGTTGTACACCATCAACTCCAATTAATCTTAAAACAGAGCGCTCTATTGATAAAGTTGAATGCTGATCAACAAAGCCTTGAACCTGATCAACAATTTGCTTCGCATACTCTTTTGCTAAAACAACTTTTTTTTGATCCAAATTCACTGTTGGCATAAACATCCTTTCTTAAAAAACTTAGTGGCTGCTGCAAAACAGCCACCTCAATATTGGCTGTCGCTAATCAGTCGAATGAGTTTTGTCCTTAATCTTTATTAAAGCCTTTTCGATATTTTTTTTCAAACTTTTTGAAAAATTATGCTTTAATGCAATTTTTAAAGGACTACACATCAGTCGCTCCAAATCAGAAAAACTCATATGATTAATTTTTTCAATTTTATAATTAAAAATCTGATTAGAATGACAAATTTCATCAGACATTTTCCAAAAATTCACCTGAGAAACATCCAACAAAGACACTTCATTTGAAGAAATCAAAAAATATCCATTCTGTGATGAATAATGTTGAAGAAAAACTTGAGACAACTTGCGAGCAGCAATTGGATTTGTAGAAGAAAAAAATTCATCGATCAAAACAAGAAATGGTTTTTTTCTATCAATTGACAAAAATTCTAACTCTCGACTAAACCCTGATTGTTTTGTCAAAATCTGCCCCGATGAACGCAGAAGCAATTCGATGTCTTCTAAAAAAGGAGTTTGCAAACTAAAACAAGGAAGAGGAAGACCTCTTTTAAAAAGACTTAATATAAAATAAAGTGTTTTTAAAACCGTTGTCTTCCCTGAATAATTAGCCCCGAGCAGAACATGACTTCCTTTAAAAATTGAAATGTTTAAAGGAGAATAATTCTTTTCAATCTTTTCTAAAGCAGGAAGACGCCCTTGATTTAAGTGAATCACTTCACCCTTGTTTGACAATTTAGGCCAAGACAAGTTTTTCTTTTCCTGAAGAGAACACAATAAATACAAAAACAAACGATGCTTTCTTAGACGAATTTGTTCAATCAAATCAACCTTAAATGATTTCAAATCTTGATACAAAAGTTTGCTTTGCTTTTTATCATAAATCAAAACATCATTTTTTAATTTTTCTAATTGGTTCATTAATCTTTTAATATTTTCAGGCAATTTAAACTGAACCAACCCAAAAGAACGACCTTCTATAATTTCTAAATAAGGAGATCTTGCATAAGAATTTTTTTGTTTATTATCCAGTACAACCTGTTTTGAAAAGGGATAAATAAAACGAACGTTTGTCTCTTTATAAATTTCTTCTTCAATATTGCTAATATGTTCAGAAATGGATATTTCTAAACTTTTGATTTCATCCATCCACTTTTTTCGTTGAGATGATTCTTTCCAAAAAAAATCATTATTTTTAATAAGACAATAGGCTTTAATTTTTTCGATAAAAAAATCACAAACATCACTCTTTATAGAAGAAAATAGCTTTTTTTCAGTCGACAAAATCTGACTATGAATACGACAAAACACGTAAATCATTTTTGCTTCAAAAAGTGAAACTTCTTTTACTGATGGCAACAAAAAATCATCGATAGCTGGCAATTCATAATGCAATCCAATAAGTGATTGCGTTTCAATATTCAGTTTTTTCATTCTTCGCT
Organism: uncultured Bdellovibrionales bacterium; assembly: GCA_964390785.1. Taxonomy (GTDB): domain Bacteria; phylum Bdellovibrionota; class Bdellovibrionia; order Bdellovibrionales; family CAYMLA01; genus CAYMLA01. Next base: position 9,281 of record CAYMLA010000074.1, read on the forward strand.
CAAGATCAATCAACTGCTCATAGTGCTCAATTAATTTAATTTCAGGCCATTTTTCTAAACGAAAATAATTAACAAAATTGAACTTTTCAAAATCAAGCTGAACAAAATCCTCAAATCTAAGTTCTTTAAATAGTTCAGATTGAGCAAAACTGTGATCAAAACGTAACATCATCAATTGCCTCATCAAATACATTATAAACTGGAGCATTTTTTATCAATGGAAAAAAAC
>CAYMLA010000075.1:0-9502 GCA_964390785.1 uncultured Bdellovibrionales bacterium
TTTTCGAGAATACAAAATTTGCATTGCCTCTATTTTTTTACTTGGCTTAGGAGTAACCCTCACCGGCTTTACCACAAAGTTTTCTGAACTACTAATGGCCACCGTTATTCTTTCCATCGGATTTCATGTCTTTGAAACCATTAATCAATCCCTGATTCTACAAAACTTTAACATCAAGCAAGCCCCTCTGGTGATTAGCAAGCTCCGAAGCATTAATGCCGGAACAAACTTAATTGTTGCATTTGTTATTTTTATGCTGAGTTTTCTCGTTAAAATGCAATGGATTTTTTTTATATTTGGTTCGTTTGTCATTATGGCCTCACTTTTCGCTTTAAAAATAAAACCCGGTGAAAGCCATACTACGCCTCAAAAAAAAGGGTTCGTTATTAAAAAAAAATATGGTTTGTTTTATGCTCTAACTTTCTTAGCCGGCTCACGACGACATATTTTGATCACTTTTGCTATTTTTTTGCTTGTCCAAAAATTTAATTTTAGCGTGCAACAAATCACTGGCCTTTTTGTCGTCACAAATATTTTGAATTATTTTATAAACCCGTTCATCGGAAAGGCCATTAATGCCTTTGGAGAACGCACGCTCCTCAGAGTCGAATACGGCTCTATCATAGTTATTTTTTTAGTTTATGCCTTTTCAAAAAATCCTTGGGTTGTATCCACTTTTTATATTTTAGACTATATCCTAATTAACTTTGGAATTGCTGTTCGTACTTATTTTCAAAAAATTGCAAACCCCGAAGACATCGCCCCCTCTATGGCGCTTGCATTTACAATCAACCACATCGCTGCCGTTTTTATTCCTCTCATGGGAGGCGCACTGTGGATTTTTGACTATCGCATCCCCTTTATAGCCGGTGCTGCTTTAGGATTTTTTTCACTTTTACTCACTCAAAAAATTAAAATTTAAAATCTTCGACCATAATTTCTTTGTTTTTTTACAAAGACGTTTTATTTTTCCAATCTCGAATACCCTATAATTTTTTTTAGCAATAGACTTTTAACCGTTAGCTTCAATCGGCATTCATGAGAAAACAAAGCAACGATGAAAAAACTCAGTTACAACACGCCGAGACGCAATGGCAGCCCTACTGCTGCAAAAACGTCCCCCTTGAAACGAACGAATTCAAATGAATCGTACATGCACAAACGGAAAACCTTCGATGGTTCAAAAATTAGTCAATAACAACTGAATTTTGAAAGAGTTTATTTTGACTGCTTTCTGTAAAACTAAGAGCCTGATCAATTTCAATTGAATTCAAGCAAGGCGCTTCTTTTTTAAAATAATGATCTGTCTTCCACTCATAGCACTTTGTTTGTTGTGGATTAAACAATGGAATATGATACGACATAGAGCCGGAATACCAAACCAAAGTGCCTGAGCCATAAGAATCTGCAAACCGAGGCCGACTTTCTGAGCGAAGAAGAGATTGTCCCCAAAAATGCTCGGGAATCTTAATTCCCAAAACATCTAAAACGGTCGGGGCAATGTCTCGATGAGATGTTACATCATCTATAAAATAAGGCTTAATATTAGGACCAACCAGAGAAAAAGGAACAGCATATTGCCATAAAAACCCTTCTTTGCCCATAGCCCTTGTATGATCAGACACAAAAACAAAAAGCGTTTGAGGATATTTTTTTTTCACTTTTTGATAAAAATCAGAGAGTGCCCAATCTGAAAAACGAAGAAGATTTATTTCATTATCCAATGAAAGTTTTCCAAATTTCTCTTTCGCTTGAGGAGGCAAGTCTGAGTTATGAGTGGTGTTTGTATTAATTCCAACAAAAAAAGGCTCACTCATTTGATCCATCTTTTGAAAAACAAAATCATAAATATCCGGATCGTGATACCCCCAAGCTGATCGACTATACTCTCCGCTTGGAATTTCTTCTTGTCCATAACTTTCTGAAAAGCCTAAATACAAAGCAAACGTTCCTACTCCTGAAGTGTCCTTATTCGATCCTTGAAAAAAGGCCGAAGACCACCCTTGATCTTTAAGAATTTTAGGCAAACAATTCACTTTATTCTGCTGAAGATGAGTGCGAGCAATGGTTTTTCCTAACGGATTTTGAAAAGAACAAAGAACCGAAAACATCCCTTCTGTTGTGCGACTTCCTCCGGCAATCATCAATCGAGTTGTTAATCCTGTTTTTTGTATTTCATCAAAAAATGGCGTCGCTTGAAATAAAGACGGATTGTAACTCTGCATTTTTTTTGCAGACCATGATTCCAAAAACACAAGAACAATGTTTTGATGCCTTAACTGCTCAATTAACACCTCTTTTTTTATTGGAAGAACATTTGTATTTTGTATTTCAACTCGATTAAATCCAGATAATTGAACTTGAACCAGCTCTTTTTCGCTCAAATCAAAATAATAAAAAAACACTGAAAAAACACTATTATTGGCAATTCTTGCTAATTCAAAATGGCCTAATCGAGCCCCCCAATTGGGAGACATTGGTAAGCCCTCAAATCCTCGAATAGCCAAAACAGAAAAAAGCAAAAAAAATCCACCAGAAACACTAACGTTATAAGCCGACACCTGCAATGAAGACTTCAATTTACCTTTTTTAAAAGTTTGTTCTTTTTTTTGATTCATTAAAAATAATTTAAAACCTAAAAATAAAACAATAAAAACAAGAAACAACACTCCAAAAACCATTAAACTATAATTTTTAATCCCTTCTTGAATGAGAGGAAAAACAGAGTTGTCAAGGTCCTTAATCTCGTAGGTCAACAAACGAGACGAAGATAAAAGATACAAATAAGACCCTGCATGAATAATAAAGATTAAAACAATAGACAGAGTTATAAACAACTTAAACGATATTAATTCTAACTTTCTCCTTAAGAAACCAAAAAAAAAGAAAAACAATAAATACACACTTAACATAAGAACAAAAACAATTCCTGTCGCCGCAAAATCAAAGCGCAATCCCCAAAAAAAAGCATTAAGTTGTTGATAGAAAGAAGTCCCATGCGATGTTGAAAATAAAAGCCCCCAAACAACAAGTCTTGAAAAAAAATGAGCAAGAAACAATAGAAAAAAAGACATTAACAACTTTAAAAAAAACACAACACTCCATTCAAAACAAAACAATTTAAAAACAACTTCAAGCAGTCCCTCGTGGCTGCTGCAAAAGAGTCAAGTCATTCTCTTATGAAGAAACGCCATCCCTTGTTTTTGTCGATTTAAACGGCTTATAAGACAACCAAATAATCAACGACAAAAAGAGCAAGAACACATATTTAACTTCTGTGTCTTCTAAATTAGCTTCCGTCAAACCACTGATAAAAAAACACAAGACACCCATGCTCCCAGAAAACATGAGAGCTGTTTCCCAGTTAAATTCCCTGTGTTTATTTTGTAAAACAAATCGAATGCCTAAAATCCATATTCCGAAAACAGACAAAAGATAGAATCCCAGACCCAAAATTCCCGTTCCTGCCAAGATATGAATAAATTGATTATGAGCATGACCAATATAAGTGCCGGGAGGATGGCCTAATTTTTCATAGTACTCCGGCAATCTTCTATAATTTTCATAATATCCCATTCCCAAAAAGGGGTAGTCTTTCCACATCGAAAAATTAACCATCCAAAGTCGGACTCGATTTCCATCATAACTTCGACTTGGATCAAACGATTGAGTCATTCTTTCTTGAATATTTGGAATTAAAAAAAAGGCTAAAATCAAAATAGACACTAATGATGCAAAAAATGCATATCCCCAAAAACGATGAATCAAAAATCCTGAAACAATCACTGAAACAAATAAAGCCAACCAAACCCCACGAGTAAAAGATAAAACCAACGCGATAGCCAATAAAACCGTTGCTATTGTCCAAAGAACATTGATTTTTTTAGTTTTACAAAATTGATAAAAACAAAGAGCAAAAAATGCACAAAAAATCTGTCCATGAGACTGAGCAAATGTCATTGGGCTGGCCAGCAATCCCCCCGTGCGAAGCAATGAACCAACCATTGGTTTTTCGTGATTAGGACGAATAAGATCAACACCCAAAAAACTGATTAAAATAGAATAAAGCGAAACTCCAATTACAAGATAAGCCAAAGCGTTTAAATCTCGTTTTGAAAAATCAGAAACATTCAGAGCTGCCGATAAAATATAAATATACAAAATCCATTTTAGTTTTTCGATATTTTCAAACCACTCCGCCCCAGGAAGGGCGTTAATTAAAAAACCCAAAACAACAACTGTTGCAAATCCTATAAATCCAATATTGATAAATCGATTCGGAACAAAAAATATCTTGTCTGTTTTGCGAAAAAAATACCAATAAACAAGAACACTCAAAGCCAAAAGATTAATAAACAGCTCCATAAAGCTGATTGAAACAAGAAGAGACGCAATAAAACCATAAAGTTCCCAATGAATGATTTTTTTTAGCTTAACTTTATTTACCATATTTTAATTCACCATATTTTATCCAAATCAAGAGCTTCTCGCGTTTTTTGATCTGTATTTAATTCGATTAACTTAGCATATTTTAAATATGTACTTATTCCAGAAGAAAGAGCAACAGTCAATCCGTCAAGCCCCCCCAAGAAACCCCATTTTAAAAAATACAACCTAAAAAAAGCACTTAAACCATGAAGAATCGGAGAAAAGGCATTAACGCTGCGTTTTAATTTATACAGCTCCTTTGCCGCGCGAGAACTAAATCGATCCCCCTTTACAAATAATTGTCCAGAATAATCATATGAGTAATGAATAATATCGCCATTCAACTTTTTAACTTTATTGGATTCAACACGAGAATGTCCCAATATCGGTTGCCATTTTGTTTTTTCTTTATTAAACAAACGCACACAATAATCAGGATACCAGCCCCCATAACGAATCCATCGTTTTCCAATAAAATTTTTTCTTTTTAAAGCAAACGCTTCAAATTCGGCACTTTTAAAATCAATTTGTTTTAAACAAACAATGGCCTCGTCTGAAAGCCGCTCATCAGCATCTAAACTCAAAATCCACTTATTACAAGCATGCTGAATGCCAAAATTCTTTTGTAAGCCATCCCCCAAATAAGATTGAGTAAAACATTTTGCTCCTAAGGATCGAGCAATCTCTAATGTGCGATCTTGACTTCCCGAATCGACGACTATTAATTCGTCGCAAACAGCCCTTAAAGACATCAAACAATCCTTAATGTTTTTTTCCTCATTGATTGTAATTACAATACCAGAAATTGACATGACGTCCTCACTTTACAAAAACACTAAATCCTTAATAGGAATCCCCTCTTCCTTTTACAAAAAAAGACTGTCTAAGACTTTAAAAAAGTTATAATTTTAAATCTTAAAAATCAAGCGGTTAAAACAATTCAGCCCCACCTCGTTTGATCGAGTCATTGTTCAAAAAACAAGCACATCCTTTTCCCATCTGATTTCATGCGATATTAATATCTGCATAAACAACTACAGGTGTGATTTGACATTTTATTCTAGCCAAGTTTTTTCACTGTCTTTTAACCAAGTATAAACACATTTACTCATGTGTGACGCCCCATTGCTTGTTGCGCCGGCAATAAAATAATTATCGACATATTTTATCATAAACCCTTGATTAAAATTTATTCCCGTACGGAAGTTTTTATTGAAAAACACTCAATAAACTGACAAACTGACAAACCGCCAAACTGATTGTATGGGAGTTTTTTGTGAGTCAAATCAAATCAATTAATGATATAGCAAAATGGATTAAACAAGAACGAAAAAGACAAAAGTTCACACAAAAAGAACTCGCTGCTCTTATAGGTTTTAGCGAACGCTTTATTGTGGAACTCGAAAGGGGAAAACCCACCACGGAGGTGGCAAAAGTGCTTCATGTGCTCAACAACCTTGGAGCAAACATTCAGCTTACAACAAGAGATTATTCGTGAGATATTGAAAGGCCTCCATTCTTTCTAACATTAACTTCATTTAATGCGATACAAACGATCATCATTATGCTCTTTAACCAATTCAAAATAATCTTTATTAAGCTGATCTGTTCCATATCGTTCTCTTTCTAAATCTCCCCAAATCACATAATCCACTTGAAGCGCTTCATCAAGAATTCCTGTTTTATAAAGTTGATCAACTTTCTTTTCACGGTTTTCAACAATATTCCATGAATAGCCATGCGACCAAATGTGAGCCGGATAACCTAAGGTCATAAGATGTCCCGTAAAAATAAGAGGATGTTTATAACTAGGAGCACAGGCAACAACTTCAGAGGGGGGAATCCCCTCCATAAGACTTTTTGTATTTTGCACTTGCTCAAGAGACATAATTTCAATCGGTTTATAAATCCCAGGAAGTGAGCCTAGTAGAGCCCAAAATCCAGAAAAAAAACAAAAAAACGCAATAATAATTCTTTCTTTTTTAAGAAGTTGATCACGCACATAAGGCCACATAAAAACGCATAAAACAAGATAACACCAGACCAGAACTTTGATGTTGTCCCAATTCCATGTCGCAAGCATTACCGTTGAAAAGAAAATCCAAAGACTCAACCCAACAGCTCCCAACCAAATTTGCTTTACTCTTTGCACAATAGCAAAACGAAAACACAAAACAAGCAATGGAATCATTAACCCAAAATTGCGCAACCAATACCAAACGATTGGCTCATCGGATTGACGAGTCCAATTCCAATCAATCGAAACAATGGATGCTCTTGTAAAAAAATCACTCGCATGAAGAACATAGGGAAGCGCAAATAAAAAGCAAAGAACCCCAAAGGGAATCAATGTCCAACGCCGATGAATCATCACAAAAAAGCCTAAGAAGATGAGCAATACAAATGCACTGTGAACATGAAAAAATGTTATCAATCCAATTAAAAAAGCAAATTTAAACTGCTCTTTCCGTAATGGGCGTTTTTCTTGTTCAAACCACGTAATTATTGTTTTTAAAAACAAAACCCCCGCAGGCAAAGCAAATAAAAAACCTCTCTGCGTAATAATGATAGACAAAAACAGACTCTTCCATGCCTCAGCATTTTGATAATCTGTAATTTGTTGCAAATAAAACAAATCCTGTATCGCTGTAAAATTGGCAAGTCCCCCATTAAAGAAAAAACAAAAAACAAGCCACCAAGAACCCCACTGATGAAGAACAGCCAACAAAATGAATGAGCATACAATTCCCGTAATCGCAAGATGCCAATTCAACGGCACACCAAGGATGTCCCAAAGTGAATTATAAAGATCAAGACCAAACGGATAACGAAGATAATCAAGGGGATAACCGGGATTTTTTGGCCAAAACTCTCCCAAACTTAAGTGCTTAATATACTGAATATGTAATGGCATATCTCCTATGTTGTTGGCATATTGAGTCCAAAGACGTCCCTCTTTTTCAAAACAAAGAAAAATAAAATGTAAAATAATGGTTAACCCAAGAAACCCATATGGAAAATAAAGCCACGCAGACATCGGGGCGACTTGTAAATCTTTTTGAGCGTTTTTTTGAGTAAAATAGAGAGCAACGCCACAGGAACCCACAAGACACACAATGGCTAAAAAAATGGAAAGATTTCCAAAAATCAATGCGCCAACAAGAGCTAAAATAGACGCCAGCCCTATATGCCAAATCCAAAATTCAATCCAATGAACAGACTTCAAAAATGAAAATACCATAAATCATAGGCTAGCGAATATTTTATTACTTTAAACCAAAAAACAACACAAACAAGACAAAGGTTGAGTTAGCTTCGCTATCAAAACGGCTCTGAGATTTTGTAATGGGTCAAAGTTAAAACCTGATCTACAGAAATTAAATCCATACAATCATACCACTGACATTGAGGGCCTAAACATTTAAACTTTGCAGGGCACTCTACTTCAGGCAAAAGATTAACTCCTTGTTCCCCAAGAGCCCCCCAACGTCGAGAATGCTGAACTTGAATGGGGCTATACAAACCAATAAAACGCACCCCAAGACTTGAAGCCAAATGAAGAACACCCGTTGAGGGAGCAATAACTAATCTGGCTTGAGATAAAACACATAATAATTGATTAAAACTCAATTGGTCTTGAAAAAATCCCACTCCATCATCCTTTTCAAAATAATTTTGAAGCGGCAAAAGCCATCTTTCGTCCATCTTTGTGCCCGTAATAACAATAAAATCCTTTTTTTTAAGTTCGACAATTAGCTTTATATACTGTTCAATCGACCAATTTTTTGCTGATCCAGCCATTCCCGGATGAACCACCACATACGGTTTTTTGTTTTTTATAAACAGCGGCTTAAAAAACTCTTCTGGATTGGGAACGATTTTAAGTGGCTTAAACAAATAATTTGATTTGATATTAAAAATTTCTTTTTGAGCCATAACCAAGTCCCAATTGTATTGGGCTTCGTGCTTAACTGATTCACTTCGTTTTTGACGAACTCCATAATTTAAAAACAAAAAAGAATGCCATGAGCTTAAAACTCCCACTCTAAATTGAACTCGCTTCACCCAAAAAATAAAATGAATCCACCATGGAGACTGAAAACTCACAAGATGAGTTGGCTTTTCTTTATTTATAAAACGCCAAAGAAACACAAACCCCTTTAAAGAAATTTTTTTATCGATCTCAACAGCTCGTCTTTTGGGATCGGCCGCTTTAGCAACAACTCCCATTCCCTTTTGAACCAACCAAACAACGTCTCCCTTAAGAGACTGATCTGCTGATAATGTGCAAACAAGATCACCAATTTTATCCAACCTCACACAAACAATCTTCATGCCATCCTTCTTTATAAAAAGACTGCTCCGCTCCCTGTTTCGTTGGAGAACTTATGCTTTTTTGTTTTTGATACTGTTCAAACAGCTCTAGACCACCCTTGTATTTTTCTTTTACTGTCTGAGTTTGTGAATCACAAAACTCTTCTTTTTGGTAATATTGATCAAACGGATGTTGACACGGATTATATTCATTAAAAATCCAATTAGGCCCTTGATATTGACGAACAAAAAACTTTTTAGCTGGTGTAAACAATTCAACATGATAAAACTGAGAAGACAACATGGAAAGCGCTCTCTCCTTATCCCATCCCATGTATTCCATAGCATAAATAGCACTCACTTCTCCCACCCGATCCGCTCCAGAGCGACAATGAATCAAAATTGGTCGTGGCGCCTCTTCAAGAAGAATCATTAATTTTTTAAGTTCCTTAGGATGATTTAAATGATTCGACTGAAAAGCCAATGTTTCATAACGAATTCCTAATTCTTCAACGGCCTTAAGTTCATTAACATACCATGAACTTCCTCTTTTTACTCCTCGTAAACTTATAATTGTTTGAATTCCAAATTGACCAACAACCTCTTTTAATTCACTTGCTGTCAGTTGAGCTGAGCGATAAAATCGACCCGGATCAACCTCAAAAATATTAGACGTAATTCGAAATACAGAAACATACCCTCCAATAACAAGTAAAACACTAAAAATAAATCCACCGATAATTATCTTTTTTTTCATACA
>CAYMLA010000076.1:0-9496 GCA_964390785.1 uncultured Bdellovibrionales bacterium
TTTTCTTATCCCAATTTGAAAATTCAAAATCAAAACTTTAAGTTAAATATGTGTTTTACAGAGTAAAGTTAAAATCTTCAATAAGAAGTCCTGGGACTTTCATCCCTCCTGTTGTTCGTGAAAAGTATGTTCCTGTTGAGGGGATAATCTCTTGAAATTCAGTTAAATCCATTAAACCATCACCCAAGACATGATAAATGCTTTCATCAAATCGAAGGTCTTCAATGGGGTGATCTATTTTTCCGTTTTCAACCCAAAAACAAGCATAACGAGTCATTCCGGTGATTCGTCCTGTTTGACGATCACTGTAGTTGGTGTAGTGAACATTTGAAACATAAAGTCCGGTGTCGAGCTGTTTTAAAATTTCTTTTTCTGATAATGAACCGGATTCCAATTCAAAAGAGCGAAATGATTCAGATTCATTAGCCCCATTGGATGCAACACCAAACTCCTTAGCCGTTCGTTTGTTAACAAAGAAGGTTTGATGCTGTCCATTTTTTACAAGACAAGTTAACTCAGGTGAAATTTCTCCTTCGCTTGTAAAACGGGGAGTGAGCCCAAGAGAAAAGTTTTCGTTAATATTGACTTTAGAGGAAAGAGATTTTTTTCCGTCTTTAAGATCCTTCATGGGGCAAAATCCACGACGATAAGCGGATTCACTCATGCCGTGCCAGTTTAACATGCCGAGGTATTCGCCAGTTGCTGTTGGTGATAAATACACTCGATATTTTCCACGAGGAATTTTTTTAGAAGGGAGGGAAAGTTTTTCAAGTTGTTTAATGTCAGACTCAATGTGTTTGTTCCATTGTGAATTGTTCCAATGACGACCAGCATAGCACCCTTTAACCGCTTTTTGTTGAGGATTGTAGAGAGAGTAATCCATAAAAAAATTTTCAGTATAAAACCAGTGCTTTTGCCCTTCGCTGTTTCTATTGGCTTCAATAATGGGTCCTCCTGCATAGAACCCAACAAAATCAGTTCCTTTTGTGGCTGAAGTGACTTCGGAGATGACCTGTGCGGCGTTGATCAATTGGCCATTATGGGTACTAAAGCTATCTTCATTTTTGATCGGAGGAGAACTAAAAGGATCAATGGGTAAGTTTGAGACTTGAATTCGAGCTTCAGAGAAAGCGGCATTTGCTCTGTTTCGGTCATTTTCAAGATCACCAGAAAGATTGAAGTTAAGTTTGATTTTTTTTTCGTCTTGAAAAAGAGTGGCAGATAGGGTGGCTTGGACTAAAGAAGTTGATTGTCGAACTTGAGCAAAATTAAAACGAATAAAATCGCTTTCTTCTGCTTTTAAGTTGAGATTGAGTTTTTCATTATCTTTGAGTTTTCCTATTAAAAATTCACCAATATCATTAAAAAGGCATTGCATTTTTTCGTTAAAGGATTTCATTTTCCACCTCCAAAAACTTCGATATTTTTAAAATGACAAATTGGAGCAGCATGCCCGACTTTGATTATTTGATTGGGTTCTCCTTTTCCACAATAAGGAGAGCCATATTCGGAGTAAGTCGAACGGTCGCCAACTTGAACTAAATTATTCCAAAATTCAGTCGTGATTCCTCTGTAGTTTGAATTGCGGACTGTTTTTGTGAGTTGACCATTTTCAATCAATTGCCCATATTCACAACCAAATTGAAACTTTCTTCTAAAATCATCAATTGACCACGAACGGTGGGTTGTCAGAAAAAGCCCTCGTTCAATCGAACTAATCATTTTTTCAAAAGAAGTTTCTCCTGGTTCAATATTAACATTTCCGATGCGATCAATAGGGGCACGATTCCAACCCTGTGATCTAAAATTAGAAACACCAGGGAGTCCCGAGCGTGTTTGACTGTCTATTCCTCCAAGTCCTCTTAAAAGAAGGCCATCTTTGATTAAATATTCTTTTTTTGCAGGAGTTCCGGCATCATCAAATTGATAGGTGGCGTTTAAACTGGAATAAGTGGGGTCAAATGTTACGTTAAGAAGTTTTGATCCATATTGGAGTTTTCCAAAATCAGAGGGGTTAACAAAGCTCCATCCAGCATAGTTTCGTTCATCACCAAGAATTCGATCAATTTCTAATGGATGCCCAATGGATTCGTGGATTTGAATCAGCATTTGATCAGAGTTTAAAACTAAGTCCATTGTTTCTTCAGGACACTCAGGAGCACTTAAGAGCTCTAAAACATCTTTGTGAAATCGTTCTGCATTTTCAATGAGTTTTTGTTCAGTAATAAATTCCAATCCTAATTGTCGAGAATGATCAACGCCGAGTGAACGGGTTTGAATGATAGGTCCATCTTGTGCCGTGACACTCATGTAAGGCGTAATAAAACTCATTGATTGCATAACATCAGACCCGTTTGTTGAGACGAATTCTGTGCTTTGTTCGGAAAACGAAACACCTGTTGTGGTGCTGATGATTTTATCCTGATTGTTTTTGAGCGCCTGATGAGCTTTGTAAAATCGAGAAGAGATTTCACCTAATGAAACAGAATCAAGTGGGATTTCAACTTGAGTTGAAAAGCGACCAACAACAGGGGGGCGCTGGTTTATTGTTGCTTTGTAGAGATTGTGGCGGCTTGCTGTTTTTGCAGTTTCTTCAATATGGGTTAACAAGGTTTGAATGGTTTGAAGGGTGATGTCGCTTGTCGCGCCATAAGAGAAAATGCCATTATGAAGAACTTCAATCATAACACCTAAGCTTGATGAAAGATCTGAGTTCTGTGGTTTACCATTGATTTGCATAAGTGAAGTTTGTTTATTATGAACTTTACGAAGACTCACCCATTCTGAGGAGTGTTTGAGCTGGCTTAAAATTTTTTTTAATTCCATTTATTGTTTCCCCCTTGTTTAGTCGCGGCTGCGAAATAAGGAAAGTGGCTCTTGAAAAGTGGAGCGTTTGCACAAGCTTTAACATTGCTTTACAAGAGAGGCAATTTTTAACATGACTTTTTATAGTATAATGAATAGGTTTTGGAGCATGAACAGGAGCAAAATAGATGGGATCTCTCTATCAACCTTTAAATTTTAAATTATTGTCTGTGAATGAAGTGAGCGAATTATTGCAGTCGTCAAAGATCAGTTTGGATTGGGCTGGGCGAGTTATTTTTATTGATTACGATAACACCAGTCTTGTTTTGTTTAGGCAAGGGCTTGAAATTCAGCTGTTTTTTTCTTCCGACGTTTTTCATTCTTTATTTGATCAGGAAAAAAAATCACAATTGAAAAACAATGATATAGTGAGTTATTTTATTTCTGGGCAAGTTATGAGTCGAATTAAAAAGATTGATTCTTACTCTGTTGGGATTCAAGTTGAAAATTTTAAATTTAGGACTTTGGTTTCGAGCACTGCAGCAAGCCCTCTTTCTTTTACGCCACGACTCAATCGTGTTTGGATGGAATTTATTCATCTTATAAAAATCTATTTTTCTGAGCATTTGGGTTTTAATGAAGTGGATTCTCCAACTTTAGTTCCTTGTCCGGGAATGGAAACTCATCTCAATGGGTTTTCAACTGAAGTTGTGATGGGACAAAAAAGAATAAAGTGTTATTTGCCGACAAGTCCTGAATTTCATTTAAAGAAAATGTTGGCATCCGGTTGGGAAAAGATTTTTGAAATTAAAAAGTGTTTTCGAAATGGAGAACGAGGCCCTCATCATAGTTTAGAGTTTTATATGCTGGAGTGGTATAGAGCTTATGCTTGCATAGAGAGCATTATGTCAGATGTTGAAAATCTTTTGTTTTTTTTGGCTAAAAATCTTTCGTTAAAAGAAAGTTTGTTAAAAGTAAATTTTTCTCCCTTTTTTCAAGTGGAACGCGTTTCAATAAAAGATCTTTTTATGGAATTGTTTCAATTTAACTTGACTCCACAAACGTCTGTTGAAGAGTTGCTTGATCTGGCTTCTCGCCTTTCGCTTGATCTAAGAGGAGATCGAGATTGGAACGATGTGTTTTTTAGAATTTTTTTAGAAAAAGTTGAACCTTTTTTAAAAGAAAAACAAAATCCTGTTTTAATTTTTAATTTTCCGCCGACTCAGTCGGCTTTAGCTCGTATTGGTGAAGATGGATGGGCAAAACGTTTTGAGCTTTATTGGAAAGGTTTAGAATTAGCAAATGCGTTTGATGAGCTTAATGATCCACGTGAACAACGCAAACGATTTGAACAATCCCTCATCGAAAAAGAAGAACTTGGTTTTGATTTAGTTCCAATGGATGAATCTTTTTTGAAAGCTTTAGAATACGGACTTCCTCCCTCAGGAGGAATTGCACTAGGAATAGAGAGATTGTTTATGTGTTTTTATAATTTGGAACACATTAAAGATCTTCATCCAAATGTATTGTCTTCTTCGTTTGAAGAAGAATTTGAATCTTGACTTTCATGAACAGATTGATTGATTTCTTCTTTTAACTCTTTGCCAACTTTAAAGAAAGGAAGTTTTTTTTCACTGACTTCAATGATTTCTCCCGTTCGAGGGTTGCGTCCTTTATAAGAGTCATAGGAGCGATTTACAAAAGAACCAAATCCTCTAATTTCAATTCGATCATTTTTCATTAAAGAATCAATCATAGAATCAAAGATGGTATTAACCACTGTTTCTGCTTTGACTCTTGTGATTCTAGCTTTTTCGGAAATCAAATTGATAAGGTCTGCCTTAGTCATGCGTTCCTCTCTTTGCCTAACTCGTTGATAACACTTAAATTATACTTATCAATTTTGTCATGGCTAGTTTTTATTTTTTTTCTTACTAAATGCAACACAGCGTCTAGCTTTTTGTCCTGTATAAACCCGATGAAAGTAAGATTTTTTGAAAGGCTTTGGCAGTTGATTGAGCTATTTTTTCAGTATCAAAGAGGTTGGCAATCTTATTGTGTGCATTTTCACCAATTTCTGATGCTGAGATATTATTGGTAAAGATTTCTAAGATTAAATTTGCAATGGATTGAACGTCAGCAGGTCGCACTAAAAAACCATCAAGGCCATCTTCAACAATCGTTGAGATAGGGCTAAGTTCAGAGCCAATGATCACTTTCTTTTGGGCCATTGCTTCTAATATAACAGGATCAAATCCACTGGTTCGTGAGGTAAGACTTATAAATATGTCAGACAGAGCAATAAAATCCGTAATTTCAGAGGTGTTAATGGCACCGGTTAGAATGACCTTGGCTCCAAGAGCAAGGTTAAGCATTTCAAATTCAATTTTTTTTCTTAAAATTCCATTTCCCACGATGATCATTCGAGTTGAAGGTTTTTTTATAGCTACTTTTTGAAAGGCTTGCAGTATTGGAAGAATTTCTCCCATTTCTGTCATATCAGATATGGTGACTAAAGTTTTAGTGCTTCCAGAAATTCCCAATGAGGCTCTTAATTCCTGGGATTGTTCTTTGGGTTCTAAATTTGAAATTTCAGTTCCATAGGGGACCATATGGGTTTTTGCGTCTGGGAAAAGGTAATAGCGTTCAAGGGCAAGCTTTTGTTGAGGACTAGCAACAAAAAAACCATCGGCTGTTTTTAAAATTTTTCGATCATGGCCATAAAAAGTTCTTAAAAAACGATAACTCACAGCAAGAGCTGTACTGAGTTGACTGCTAAGAGTTTGTTGGGACATGGCCAATATAGAAAAAATTTGAGACATATAAGTGGCTTCAACGTCATAAGAAACAGCAACACCGTGTTTTTTTTTGTTTTTTCCAATAAGATAACCGGATGAATCAATTGAATGAACTAAGTGAAAGGGTTCTTTTTGATGCAGTTGACAAAACATTTGATAGACCGCTTCAGAAATTTTAAGAGATTTTAACGGACTCGTGGAATGGTGGAGAAAATAAATTTGGACATCTTCTTTTGTGAGCTCAAATTCCTCTATCATGGAATTTTCGCCAAGAACAGTCACTTTATGTCCAATTTGAACCAAACGACGAGCAATAGGCCAGAGAAAACTTCTTGAGGTGGCTCGGTAGGTGATGGGAAATCGTTTTGAGACCAAGCAAATATTAAAAGTGAGAGGACAGTCTTGTTTTTTTATGTTCAATAAGGAGCGCATAAAAAAAGTATATTCAGATTAGATTCAAAAGTATAGTTTGTTCTTGATTGATTTTTTACTTTTTTAATTTCCAGATGAAGAAGGAGGCCGAAGGGTATTCTGATTTTGTGGATTAAGATTAACGCCAGAAGGCTTTGGTGGTGGTTCTTCTACAATGGGGCTTTTGCGTTCAATGATTTCCATTGTGGAATTGTTTATTGCTAATCCGGAGCTGGGACCAGCTTGATTTTCTGAATGGCCCATGTATTGAGATAAGGAATCAGCAATTGCTTTTATTCCTTCTTCGTCAAGTTCGATTTTGCTGTCGGCACTAAAAAGAAAATTTTTGTATTTGTTTATTCCCAATCGTATAGCCTTTCCAAGAAGGTCAAATAGAGGAAGAACGGCAGTCACATTGAAATGAGCAGGAAACTCTGTTGGTTTTGGAAGGCCTCTTTCAAAAATAGTCCATCCAACGCTAAAATAAACAAATTCTGGAATAACGGGACTAGAAGAATCTCCCAAAAGACTGTAAAGGCCGCCAAATTTAATATTCGAAGGAGAAACATTTGCTTTTACAGGAGTATGAGTTAGTTTTTGAGTGAGAAGACTAATTGTATTTCTGAGCCAAGTCCATTCGATAGAAAATGAACCACCAGCTCCTCCAAGCCAGGCAAAATCTTTTGCCGTTGTCATTGTGTCATTGAGATTCCAAATAGCAGATATTCCAAATCTTGCTTTGGAATTTTGTGGGGTGATGTCAATGCCGAAATCAAGATTTGCCCATAGAATCCAGTTGGAAGTAAAGGAATGATCAACGCTGATAATTTGGCCTCGCCTATAACGAATTTCATTAAATTCCATATCATTTTTTGCAATGGTGACTTTGATTGTTGGCATAAACACAAAACCAATATGCCAAGATGTTCCTTGAGGAAGCATTCTGAATTTTTTACTTGCTGAATTGAGAATATTGTTAAGACCTTTAAACCCCACATGAATAATAAAAGCATCTGGAAACATGTCTTTCCAATGATGTTCTTCGTTTCCATAAATATCTCTAAGGCTTCTTAAGGCTTCGTTAAAGTCTTTTAATTTATCTTCAATTGTATCATTTATTGATTTCAGATTATTAATTTGTGAAGTATTAATTATGATGCCTATATCATGATTGCTTGCGGCAACGTCATTAAGGATGTGTTCTATTCCAGCTACGGTATTTTTTGCTATAATCGTAGCGACCTCTTTATTATTATTGAACAAATCGCTAGGTTCATAATTAAGTTTCCAAAGAAAATCCACTTCTTTATGAGGAAGGTGACACTCAATAAATCGACCTTTATTTATACAAGGGCCATAGGTACTGGGTGTATTGGCATAAGAAAAATGGGATAGTATGTTTAATGTAAAATAAAAACTAAAAAGAAAGCTGGTTTTTATAAGCTTGGATTTTTCTAAAAAGGTGAATTTCTTATTAATATTAAGAAAACGTTTACTGTGTTTAGATACAAATTCAATTAAAATAGATTTCATTTTTAAAACATCCTAATAAATATATTCTTTATTAAATAAAACTTAAAACAGAAATTTATATTTTTATGTTCATTCTTATATTCTTTAAGTTACTTTTCTTATTTTAAATCATTTGATTGATGCAATTTACTATAATTTATTTTAAAGCAATTTAGTTTTATTTTTTTCTGAATTTATAATTTTTGAATTAATTACAGGAAGTGTTTATTTTTTTTACAAATGACAGAAGTCCATTTGTAAGTTTTACAAGAAGTGAATTTTATTTAAGAATTTATCTATTTTTTCGTGAATTGATGTGATAAATAATCATGCGCAATTTGTTTTGTTTAATTCTTTTTATATTAGTTCCATTTTCTCATTTGTCTGTTGTTTTTAGTCAAACGAATCAATCTGACTCTTTCGAGTATTATCCAGCTTCTGTTAGTTTGCCTGTATCCAGTTTTGAAAATGAAAAAATTGAAGAAGAAATAAAATATCATGCTCCGTTTTATTTAGTTCATCCTTTAAAGAGTCGCCGGCAAGTCATTTTAATAAAAAGGATTGGGAATTATATTAATTTTATGCACTGTATTGTTTTGGGAGAATCGTTTAACTTAAACAATGCTTTAGATTTTGCAGATGTTCCGTGTGAGTATTTGAGTTCTTATTTTATAGATATTATTGAACCGGCTAATCGTTTTTTGCCTTCTGTTCAAGACCGTTTTATTGAAGCCTTTAGAAAATCCTTAAGTCGGACACTTGAAAAAACCGACGATTTTATAATAAAAGATGAATACTATAGAAAAATTATAACAGTGTTGACTGAGTCTTTCAGGGCATCAGTAAAGTTTGCTGGAGCGGCGGCTCTTTATTGGTATGCTTCTCATTCTCCGTTTCATGCATCATTTTTATCAGCGAAAGCTCAATTGAGAGTGTCTCGTGTTATAAAAGTAGGAGCATGGTTTTATGCTATAAATGTGGCCTTTGATGTGTGGGAAGTTTGGAAAAACAATCAAGAATATGAGAGTTTAGTAGCCCAAGAACGATCTTTTGAGCTAAATCATCTTATTGAATCTTTTGACGAGGAAAATTTTTTTCAAAATGAGGATTATTCTCAACCCGTTTTGGATATTATGAAAAACATAACAGATTCACTCACAGAAGCTATGGAAGATATTGTATCCTTATCAGGAGGAGCATAAATAGTGGCTGTAAGCAAAACAGTCAACTTCTTCGTTGGCTTTGCTCAAATCTCACTGCGACGCACTTAATGTACGCCTCGTTCGATTTGAGCTCGCGCGCCTCAAATTTGACTATTTTGCAACAGCCACAATAGTGAGGAGCTGCTATAAAGAGGGAGGGTGTAGTAGAGTGGGAGGCCTAAACGACCTCTAAGAGTCTATCCAAAGCGAGTCGATTGGCTTCTGGTATTTCCATGTGTTTTAATTCATCGGGATGAACCCATTTGATTTCCATGTGGTGAAGAGGCTTGGGTTCGCCAACCCAATATTTGACCTCATAAAAAAGGAGAAGAATTCCGGTTTCCCCAAAATTATGCGATGTGGCGAATTTTAGACTTCCAATCTCTGCTTTAATTGAAAGCTCTTCAAAAAGTTCACGAGCGAGTGTTTCTTCAGGCTTTTCTCCAAGCTCCATTTTTCCCCCAGGAAATTCCCAGAGAAGGCTTAAGTTTTTGTTTTCAGGTCGTTTTCCAACCAAAAGGAGGTCTTTTTTCTTGATAAAACCAGCAACAACAGGGACCCAAATCCTTTTTCGATAGTCCATTGAGTTTATTTCTCCTTTAATTGAACAAAATACGAGTCGTTTGTTGAAGTCGTTTTTTCAAGGAGCAAGGAAGAGGCATTTGTATAAGACCACGACGACGAAGCAATGATGAAAAAACGACTTCAACAGACAACTAGGATATTAAAGAAAATTTAATTTGTCATTATGCTATAAGACTCCCAGAT
>CAYMLA010000077.1:0-9479 GCA_964390785.1 uncultured Bdellovibrionales bacterium
TAGGAACAGGAGCCAAATATGCAGATACAAATCATCCAGCAATGAAAGATTGGCTTGGAGCTGGTTCGTTCCGAATGAATGTTGGAATTATTTATGGATCTGGACTTGCTCGAGGTACAAACGCCGATCCTCTTCGTACTATTGTATATGGCCCCACGCAAGGGGGGAAAAATCATGGGCTTCCATTGACAATTCGTATTCCTGATTCATTTCAAGGACCACGCTCTGGCTCATCAGATAATTTAGGTGGCATCTTGGATTCGAATACAGGAAGAATCTATGAAATTTACAACCTATGGAAGGATGGGAGTCAATGGAAAGGAGGAATAGTAGAACAATTAAACATAAAAGATCTTGGACATGGAGATAAACACACAAGTAATAGTGGTCAGGTTCGAGGATCTCGTATTGGTACTTCTGCATCAGGCGTATCAGCGTCGTTTTTTGGCATTTTACGAGGTGCAGAAATTAATAAACCAGGCACACCAATTCGTCATGCTCTTCAAATTGTTCTTCCAAGAAAAGGAAGGGGTGATTGCCTTAGTATGATTTCATTAGATATAATTTTACCAGCCACTTCAGGTGATAATTCAATGATGACAGACAATAAAGGAAATATCCCATATGGGTCGCTTTGGGCAATTCCACCAAATGTTAATCTTGATTCGCTCGGGCTTTCCGAGGCTGGGCGACGTCTTGCGCAGGCTATTCGTGATTATGGAATTTATGTGGTGGACGGAGGGGGATGCACAAGCGGATCTCTTAGAGCTGATCAAGATGTAAATGGAACAATTCATCAGCAACTCATTAAAAATGACATTCCTAAGTTTTATAAACTTATTCGAATGGTTACCAACTCGGAGTGGAAGTCGGGTCAAACTGCGACGGGAGGGGGAAATCCGCTTGCACCGAATTGCGCATTTGATGCTCAATAGATCAAAATTCTATAGAATATAATTTGAAAATCTTGTTATTTAGTGCCTGTTTTGCAGCAGCCACTTCAAAAGATATTGATGTGACTTCAACAGCAGCGAGCCTTCCGTCCAAATGAAGATCTTTAAAAATGAGTTCCGTATGCTATGCATTTGGTCTGTCGATTTTTCTTCACTAAAAAACAAATCTAAAACTGACTCTCTAAAAAAACAAGAAGACCTGTGGTCATGCGACTGATTTAACAAAACCTTTGCATAAAAAACGAAATTTTAAGATTGAACACTAAATTAGTTTTGATATGCTTTGTTCTTTTCATTATAATCGAAAAATAGTGGTCGACGCAAAACAGCAACTATAATGACGAAGAACAAGTTGAAGATTGAAAATGAGATATAAAATGAAATGAAGTGGGGTCTGGTTAATGATAAAACTTGAGGATGTTAGTGTTTGGTTTAAAAGTGAAGTTGTTTTTGAAAAAATAAACCTTACAGTTGAACAAGGACAATCATTGATTTTAATTGGTCCAAGTGGACAAGGAAAAACGGTTCTAACAAAATTAATGGCAGGAATTTTGCCTCCGACAAAAGGCAACGTTTTAATTGACGGCATAAATATTTACAATGATTCTTCGAGACATCAAATTTTAGAAAAAATGGGAATGCTTTTTCAAAAAAATGCTTTATTTGATTCTTTGTCAGTCGCTGAAAATATTGCTTTTCCGTTAAGGGAAAAAACACAACTCAGTGAAGATCAAATTTATCAAAGGGTTGAAGATCTTTTAGAGAGCGTTGGAATTTTACATTCAAAAGATTTATTTCCAGATGAAATAAGTGGGGGCATGCAAAAAAGATTGGGTATTGCTCGCGCATTAGCTCTTAATCCTCAAGTTATTTTTTATGATGATCCAACAGCTGGCTTAGATCCAATTACAAGTTTAAAAATCGTTAAATTGATATTAAATTTAAAAACTTTAAATAAAGCCACAATGGTTGCTGTTACAAATGATATGAATCGAGCTTATCAAATGGCTGGTAAAATTGCATTTATTTGTGATAAAAAAGTGCTTGTAACGGGAGGCGAGGAAGAAACAAAAAATCACAAAGACTCTCGTGTAATACAATTTATTAGAGGAGATTTAAATGGCCCTTTGACAATTATTCAATAGGAATTAAGGCAAAAGTGTTTAATAATGATTCATTAAAAAATGAAAGTTGTAGGTCTTAAACAAAACAAGTGGAACTCGAGTTATGATTAAGTATAAAAATTTATTTAAAAGTTTTGGTCAAACGCGAGTCCTTAATGGAATTTCTTTTGAGGTAAAAAAAGGAAAGATTGTTTTTATCTTAGGAACATCTGGCACTGGGAAATCGGTTTTATTGAAAAACACAGTGGGATTAATGAAACCTGATTCGGGTGAGATATGGGTTGATGATACGGAAGTAAGTTCTTTATCTGAAAGAGAGCTTTTTAAAATTCGAAAACGCTGTGGAATGGTTTTTCAGCATCCCGCTCTATTTGATTCGTTAACAATATTTGATAATGTTGCTTTTGGCTTAAGAAAGCACTTTGATTTGAGCGAAGAAGCAATTAAAAAGAAAGTTCATCACTTTTTAAGCTTAATGAATCTTTCAGGAATTGACCACAAAATGCCTTCGGATATTTCTTATGGAATGCAAAAAAGAGTTAGTCTTGCGCGGACGGTTGCTTTAGAACCGGATGTGTTATTGTTTGATGAACCAACAACAGGATTAGATCCTATTACAACAAATGCGATCAACCGACTCATTGAAGAACTATCAAGAAAGTTAAATACAACTTCATTAGTTGTCAGTCACGATATGAAATGCGCACTTGATATTGCTGATCATATCGTTGTTTTAGATAAAGGACAAATTGTCGGTCAAGGGAGTCCTGATGAGCTTATTAAACATGAGCACCCTTTGATTCAAGATTTCCTTAAAGAAACGGAGTAAAATTATGTTTCTTGATCGCCAGTAATTATTGGCAGCGGTTGGAGGCCGCGTTATGTGATAAAATTAATTGTTAATATATTTAGCGATATTGGTTTAGCTGTTCTATTTTTTGTTGATATGATGCAAACATTTTTTCGTGATCGTTGTTCTTTTCATTTGGTTATTGAGCAGATTTGGAAGGTTAGCACTCAGAGTTTCCCAACAACTGCAATGGCTGGTTTTTTTGTAGGCGCAATCATGACTGTTCAGTTCACTATTCAAGTTAAAGAATTTGGCGCGCTTGGTTACTTGGGTGGGTTGGCCACAAGTGGAACAATTCGAGAATTAGGGCCTCTTCTTATTGCTTTTATGTTAAGTGGAAAAGTGGGAGCATTTACCTCAGCTGAATTGGGTACGATGAGAGTAACAGAACAAATTGATGCCATTCGATGTCTTGGGGCAAATCCAATTCAAGAAATTATTTTACCTCGTTTTTTTGGCATTGTTGCTTCAAGCTTTTTTTTGTTAATTGTCGGTTTGTTAATGTCTATTGGTGGTGGTCTTTTAATGGGAATGATTTTTAGTGGCATTAATCCTGAAGAATATTTAAGGCAAATTCCAATTATTGTTAAATTCCCGTCTATTTTAAGTGGTTTGTTTAAATCTTTTGTTTTTTCTGTGGTATTGGCTGTTATTTGTATTTACAAAGGCTATACAACAACCGGAGGAGCAAAAGGCGTGGGAAAATCTGTGGTGAATACAGCCGTTGCAACAATGGTTGGTATAGTTGTGGCGGATTGGATTACAAGTTTAATTTTTGATGCATTATTGATAGTTTATCTCGAAAGTGTGGCGTGATATAAAATGAATAAAAATAGAACTTTTATTGTTTTTTCATTTTTAGAGGAAATTTGTTCTTTTTTTCAAATTTTTTATTTAACATTAGTTGGTATTTTCATTCCTCCAATTAGAATTAAAGAACATTTTAAACAGCTTTATTTTGTCGCCAATGAAAGCTTATTTGTAATCATTTTTTGTGTAGGATTTGCGGCAATCGTAACCATATTAGAAACATCGTTTCATATGGTTTTGGTCATTCAAAATGATTCAATGGTTCCGGGTTTGGCAGCAGTGTTAATTTTACGAGAATTAGGCCCAGTTGTTACTGGATTGTTGTTAACTTCTCGTGTTGGCGCTGGTTATGCTGCAGAGGTTGGTAGCATGAAAATCACTGAGCAAATTGACGCATTAAAAATGTTAGGAATAGACCCTATTCGATTTCTTGTCGTTCCACGATTTACAGCCTGTATTTTTGGAGCATGGGTGTTAAGCATAATCGCCAGCCTATTTTGCTTGTTATGCGCTGCTTTAGTGAGTCAATGGTATTTGGATTACACGATTGGAAGTTTTTTAATTTCAATGAATCGTTTTGTGGGTTTTCAAGATTTAATTTTTGCTTCAATTAAAGGAGCTTGTTTCGGAGCGGTTATCCCTCTTGTTAGTTGTTATTATGGTTTTCGATGTCAATCTGGCGCAGAGGGCGTTGGTTTAGCAACAACAAACAGTGTGGTGACCTCATCAATAATGATTATTGGATTAGATTTTATTTTGTCTTGGTTTTTTTCAAATTTTTATTAATAATAGAGTATTAGCATTTACATAGTGATTGGTCTGAAATAATAATAGTGGCTGTTTTGCACCTTGCCTAGTGGCTGTTGCAAAATAGTCAATACATAACTAAATAGAGTGGAGTCCTAGTATGCGCGTAGAAACAAAAGTAGGAATATTATTTATTTCAGCCTTACTTATGGTTGTTATTTTTGCTTACTATCTTGGTTTAATTAGTCCTTTTTCAAGCACACATGATCTTTATGTAACTTATAATTTTGCTGGAGGCATTGAAGTTGGATCTCCTGTTAGAGTAATGGGAATTAAAGTCGGTAAAGTTAAATCAATTGAATTTGAACCTGATTTGATTGATGAAGCTGGAAATGAAGTAAAACTTAAGCTTAAAATTTCAATTTCAAAAAGAGCGTGGAAAACAATTCGAAAAGACAGTCGATATTTCATTAATTTAGCAGGAGTAATTGGGGAAAAGTTTTTAGAGGTTACTCCTGGAAGCACAAAACACCCCGTCTTAGAACCTGGGTCAATTGTTCGAGGTGAAGATCCACCACGAATTGATCAGTTGATCTCTCAGGGATATGGTCTCGCGGGCAAGGTTCTTGATTTTGTTGAAAGAAATGAAGGAACAGTCATCGGCTTAATTGATAAAACTAATTTATTGGTTGAAAATGTTAATAAATTATCAACTAATTTTAACAAAACAATGATTTTAATTAACAAAGCGGAAAAAAATGAAGACATGATTCGTTTACTTAAAAACACAATCAAAATTAGTGATAATTTAACTCTACTGACGGAGGGTTTGACCACAAAGAAAGCTAAAGAAACTTACGATTTGCTTTATCGATTGGTCTGGAGACTTGAAAAACTTGATGAAAAAGCAATTCGTCAATTTTTACAAAAAGAAGGCATAAGAGCTAGAATGTTTTAAAAGGAGAGAACTCTTGAATTTAAAAATAAAAGCATTTTTAATTATTATTTTTCTTATCATTTCATTTTCTTTAAAAAGTCATTCAGCAATTTTAATTGAAGAGAACGGACGCTCATCCATTCGAACAAATTTATCTTCTTACAGCGGAAGCATCAGCTTCAGAAAAGATCGTCGAGTCGGAGTTGGTTTAGTTTCATCAGGTCTTGTTGGACTTGCTGGATTAAGTTTAGAGTTAAATTTCACCCCAAGTGATAGTTTATTAACATTATTTGGCGGAGGACAAAGTTATCAAACGTTTTCATTTCAATGGAAAAAAGTTTTAAGCGGAAATACATTTGTGCCTTATTTTTCACTTGGGTACTCTCGTTGGTATAGCGTTGGCACTCAAAATGAATTTGAAGAGGCTTACCCTAATTTCTTGAACAATAAATTACTGAATCAAAGACAAAAAGAGCACGGAGAATTTGTACAAGATTTAAT
The DNA here is from genome assembly GCA_964390785.1 of uncultured Bdellovibrionales bacterium. GTDB lineage: Bacteria > Bdellovibrionota > Bdellovibrionia > Bdellovibrionales > CAYMLA01 > CAYMLA01. The sequence continues at coordinate 5,923 of CAYMLA010000077.1, forward strand.
AGTGCCCAGTTTAGGATTACAATATTTGCAATTATCTGGCCCTTGGGTCGGTTCATCGTTATTTATTGAATTGACAATTCTTCTGGACATTGTTGATTTTATTTCAATTCCAACGGGGACAGCAGGAATACAATATTATTTCTAGTTGTTCATTGAATTAATTATTTCATCGTAGCTTCATCGTCGCGGTATTCTGTATATGGCTGATGTAAAATTAAAAAAGTGACTTTTAGAAAGTCGTCATATTTGAAGTGCACGAGTTCAAATCGGACAAGTTGCCACCAATAACACATTAAAAGCAACAGCCACTATATAGAGGCTGTTGCTAAATGCCCACCACTTTTCCTATCTCGAAACAGCCTCTACATAATGACTACAGTAAATTAAACAAAAAAAAACCTCGGTTTATCAAACCGAGGTTTTTACTTATCGCATTAAAAAAAACGACTACTTCTTAGCGACTTTTTTCTTAGCAACTTTTTTAGCGACTTTTTTCTTAGCAACTTTTTTAGCGACTTTTTTCTTAGTAACTTTTTTAGCGACTTTTTTCTTAGCGACTTTCTTAGCGACTTTTTTTACCACTTTCTTTACTTTAGCGACTTTTTTCTTAGCTTTTGCCATTAAAATCCTCCTAGGATGTTTTCATTGTTGTTAATACTACATATGCACTAACACTTTTATTTTTTCCGAAAATGACTATCGAGGTCAACAAAAAAATGAGCATAGATCTTGAAATGCTCACTTTTTTTTAAATGAGGTAAGGATAATGTGTTTTTTAATTCATTTTTTCGGATTTAATTTCGTCTTGCGAATAATCTTAAAGCAGTTTGGAATTTGTTTGCTCAGTCAGATAATGATAATTGGTTTTTTCTTAATGATGATTATTGCTCAGACGTATTTTAAAAAAATTGAGTTTATTTTTGGTTTTCATGTCTTAACTGTTTTAGCTTTATTTGTTTTAAAGATTGTTTTTGTGAAAATCTTAAAATTAAAAACACGACAAATCCTTTTCTCTATTTTAGATCTTATTATTCTAAAAATGGCGACTGGACGCTCTTTTAGAAGATCGTTTGAGGATGCAATGAGCAACATTCAAATTGAGCAAAAAAAATTCTATAAAGAAATTTATCACTTTGTTGTTTTTTCACAACAAGAAAAATCAAATGCATATGATCCTTTTGGAATTTAGTTATCACACAATTTAAAAAAGCCGATCAATCGCCCCATGAATCTCTTGCGATTCTTAAAGATTTTAGAGAGAGATTAAAAATTTATAAAAATTTTCGACGTAAGTCGGGACAAAGTTCTCTACAAACTCGAATACAATCGCTTGTTATGAGCTTTGTTTATTTTTCAACACTCATTTTTATCTATCGATTTGTCGACTTGTCGAAATATAAATTGTTTTGTTTTACTTCATTTGCCTTGTTTTTGATCGGTTTTTTGGGAATTTTTTTAATTGGAAGATCATTTAAATGGAAAACTTAGCACCACCATTGGAACTTATTCTTGAGTTATCACATTGTTTAAGAAGAGGCCAAAGCGTTCGTCAGGGATTAGTGAGTTACTTAAAATCGAATTCAAATGATTTTAGCATGAAGCTTTCATTGTTTTTAATCCGCTTTGATCAAGGACGATCAACTGAGGATATACTGTCTTGTTTTAAGAGTCCTTACAGACAAATTCTATTTGAAATCATTCATTCAGGCTTAAAAGGTCAACCTATTTTTGAATCATTAGAAAATTTAAAAGTTGAAATTTTACAATCTATGGAATCTGAAATTGAAATCTTTGTAAAAGAACTTCCGTTTAAGTTACTTATTCCGCTCATGTTATTCCAGCTTCCAGCATTGATTGTCCTTATATATATACCAATATTAGAAATTTTTTCAAAAGGGTGGTAAAAAATGGTCAAGTATTTCGTTTTTTTATTTATTCAGGTGTTCAGTGCAGTTTCTTTTTCACTAACGGCTGAGATTGAAAACAGCATTGAGTCTCGAGTCAGAGAGTTCTTTCAAATCCGTTATTATTCAATCAATAATTTAAATCAACTTGATCGTTACAATAATTTGTACAAGAAATATAAAATTTTAAAGAACTCATGTAAAATTGAAATAAAATTAAATGAACTGCCGATTAATTGCTTTAAATGGCTAAATCAGTTGTCTGCTTTGGGACTTATTGAGCAAAATGAGTGGAAAATTTTACTTAGTCAATTTCAACATCACTGCATTCAAAGATCAGAAAAATTAGACGAAGCTAAAATCCTTCAAGGACAAAAACAAATACAAGAATCAGACTGCAATGACGCGCTGTCAAATAGATTGAGGAAATTGCAATATATGAAAGGTGGATTTAGTTTTGATTTATCCAATGATGATTTGTTAGAATAAAGTCTGTGTTGGAAGGGAGAGTTTTCGTGAATTATGTGGATGCTATTATTTTAGGTGTTGTTCAAGGATTAACAGAGTTTCTTCCTATTTCTAGTTCAGGTCATTTGGTTATTTTTCAAAAAATGTTGGGAATTGAAATTCATGACCTTTTATTTGATGTGATTGTCCATTTGGCTACAGTTTTTGTAATTATTGTTTTTTACAGAAATGTTTTATTATCTTTGATAAAAGGTTTATTTCAAATCTCTTCATGGAATCGTCAGAACAAAAGCTTACAGCTCATTCAATCTTTATTTATTGGGACACTTCCTGCCGTCATTTTCGGATTGCTTTTTAATGATAAAATTGAGCAACTTTTTAGTCATACCACTGTTGTTGGATATTTTTTCCTTTTTACAGGAGTTGTTTTGTTTTTAACAAAAATAAAGGAAAGGGATAAGCAAGATACTGTTGACGAACAACAAATCTTAGTTGAAATGAGTTGGAAACACGCTTTAATTATTGGTTTGGCACAAGCATTAGCCATGGCTCCTGGAATAAGTCGTGCCGGTATGACAATTGCCGTAGCGCTGTTTATTGGTATAGTTCGACCTAAGGCTGCACAATTTAGTTTTTTATTAGCAATACCTGTAATATGTGGAGCGACATTATTACATATAATGGAATTAGATTCCCTTTCTGTGTCATTTGATTATTTATTTATTGGTTTTTTGTCCGCAGCCATTTCAGGATGGGTTGGGTTAAATACGGTTTTAAAAACCTTAAAAGACGGCAAGCTTTTTCTGTTTAGCATTTATTTATGGATTTTAGGCTTTGCTGTTGTCTTTTGGGCTTAAATCATTTTAGGGAGAAAAAATGAGTGATAGAAAAAAAAATATTAACACCGATAATTCAAATTTAGATAAAAACAGCGATTTTAAAATATCAAAATTGGATCTTTTAGAAAAGTTTTTATGCGAACTTAAAAAAGAAAATCCCGATCAAAATAAGATAAAAAAACTAGCGACGCAATCTAAGACGAAATACAAAGAAAATGCTTGTGAACAGATACAAGGACTTATAGATAAACTCAATTAAATTTTGCAGCTTGCTGCCTCAGTGGCTGCTGGAAAATAGTCAAATTTGAGGCGCGCGAGTTCAAATCGAACGAGTCGTACATTAAGT
>CAYMLA010000078.1:0-3952 GCA_964390785.1 uncultured Bdellovibrionales bacterium
TTAGTTAAATCATTATAAGTCACATAATTGCTATAAGAAGACGTCAGTTTTTCTTTGAGACTTCGATATTTTAAATCAAGAGACTTCACAAAAATAAAAAGAGGGTCGACTTGAATTTTTGGGGCAAGTTGATTCATAAATTAATCCTCAATTTTGTGACTACCGCAAAGCAGCCAACTGAAAACCCATTTCTCTATAAATCGGACAAATAAGGTAAAAAATTGAGCTATTGTCAATGGACTTAGTCTAAAGTCTTATGAAAAAAATCATGCGTGAACCATTTATTTTTTTTAGCAATCTCTTTTAGCTCTTGTTCTGCCTCCCAAATGGTGTCGTCAGGACGCGCAGCCCCACTTACGGCTAGTTTGCCATGAGTTGCAATTTCCAAAAGAGGAAGATCTCCTGAAGTGTTTCCACTACAAAAAAAAGGTTTTTTTCCTTTTGTTGCAAGCAAAAGTTTTTCAACCTTTCCCTTGCCCTGGCTAATTGGTCCGTTTGGTTCTTGAGTGAGAAACCCTTGAGAATCGATTGTTGTTTCGACACCAAGTACATGTTGAGGCTTAACACCAACACGCAATGCTGCTGGTTCAGCTGACCATTTTATGGATGCTGTTACAATATAAACTTCAATGTTATTTTGATGAAAAATTTCGATTAGTCTTTTTTGAGATTCGAAAAGAGGAAAATTGGGGTTTTGTAAATAACAAGCCTTTGCCCAAGAGCGCACATCCTTAAGACAACGCCCTTGATTAATTTGCGCAAGCCAAAGAAGAATGTGAGAATGGTCTTTTTTTCTTGCTTCTTTAACATAAAAATCCCACGGATCAGTCGGAAGATCAACCAAGCTATGTTCAATTTGGTATTTTAAAAAAGCCTCTCCAACATCATAATTCCAAATTGTACCATCCGCATCAAATGCCGCAATATGAGGAGGAGAAGTTGTTGTCTTAACTTCTTTAATAAGACTTAAAATTTTTTCCCATAAAGACGTCGAAAACGGAACTTCATAATTCATTAGATTTCCTTGTTAATAGGGCTATGAAAAGATTATAATAAAGTATTTTTAAAATAAGTGTCAACAAGAGGAGTCGTTGTTCATGAATTCGTTTTCGTTTTTAGATCGAGAAAAAAATGTAAAAAAAATGACCGAAAAAGTTTTTGATCTTGTCATTATTGGTGGCGGCATTAATGGTGCTGGGCTTGCTCGTGAAGCGGCAAGCCGTGGATTAACCGTAGCTCTGGTTGAAGCCAATGATTTTTCTTTTGGCACAAGTTCTCGGTCAAGCAAATTGATTCATGGGGGAATTCGTTATTTAGAAAATTTAGAGTTTGGCTTGGTCTTTGAAGCCCTATCAGAACGTAAAAAATTACTAGAATTAGCTCCCCATCTCGTTAAGCCGTTAAGGTTTATTTTGCCTTTATATAAAGATTCACGGGTGAGTTATTTTAAAATGGGAATGGGAATGCTTTTATATGATTTGCTTTCTTTTTTTTCCGCTCCAAGAATGCATGAACGTCTTGATGCTAAGCAAACTAAAGACAGAATTACTGGAGTAAAAACCTCCGACTTAGTTGGAGCATTTGTATATTCTGACGCTTACATGGATGATGATCGTCTCGTTTTAGAAACCTTAAGAAGCGCTAACGAGTTTGGAGCGGTTACTTCTAATTACTGCGAAGTAAAACGCCTTCAGCAAGATGAATTTAAAAATGTTCAGTTTCTAGAGGTGTTTGATCAAATTTCAAATTCACATTTTGAATTAAAGGGAAAACACTTTGTAGGAACACTAGGACCATGGACTGATTTGTTTGGATGCGTTTTAAACAATACTTGGAAAAAAGTATTAAGACCTACAAAAGGTATTCATTTAATTTTTTCTAAAGATAAGATCCCATTTAATGATGGTGTTGTTATGGCGGCAGACAAGGAAGAACGCATTGTTTTTGTAATTCCGAGAGAAGATATGGTTGTCGTTGGCACGACCGATACTGATTTTCAAGGAAATCCAACTGAAGTTAAAGTTGAAAAAAAAGATGTCGATTATATCTTGAATATACTAAACGAATATTTTCCAGATTTGGAAATAACAGATCAGGACATTATCTCTTCTTATGCCGGCATTCGCCCCCTTTATGATGATGGAGCAAAAACTGAGGGTAAAACAAGTCGTGAACATGAAATCATTTGCGTCGGATCAAATCTATTCTTTTTAGTCGGCGGAAAATACACGACGTATCGCTTGGTTGCTCGTGATTTAATGAAGTCCATTGAACGTCACATGTCTATTGATGAATTAAGTCGCTTAGAGCCTTCAAAAACAGATTTATCGATGAACCCCTTGGCAGATGAAAATAATTATTTCCGAAGTCAAATGCTTGTGTCAAATTGGGCAAAGCAATTAAATTGGCCTCTAGAGGACTTAAAAGAAATTATCAATCGTCATGGATTAGAGGCATATAAGATTCTTACGTCGATGAAGTATCAATATAAAAAAACAAGATGGTCTTTTGAAGCTTTTCACTCTATTCATTATACAATGTGCATGAATTTGATTGATTTTTACACTCGTCGTTCAGGTCTTTTTTTAAGTCACAAAGATCATGGCATCTCTTTTTTACCAGAGATCAGTGAAGTTTTTTCAGGTGAGTTATCTTGGGATTTAGCTACATTAAAAGAGCAAGAAACAAAACTGTCTTTTTATATTAAGATGGAAAATTCTTGGAGAAAAAATAATGACGAGGATAAATGAAATTCAAGTTACTGGCTGTTACAAAATGTTCAAAGTGGCTATTGATAACCATTGAGCAAAGTCACTCATTTAAAAGCCGTTTAGTGGCTTTTCCAATTGGAGTAAAATTAAAAGAAAAAAGAGAACGAAGAGCTCTTAAGTAGCCTTTTCGGTAAACATCAATAAGACGTCCAGTTAACTTAATTTGAAGATTTCCTGAAATAAACTCTTTAAAAAGCAAAGAAGATAGGGTTGTCGATTTATTTATAGATTTATTTAATCCAAACAGTCGAACGGATTCTGGTTTTAGATAAAAAGTAAAATCTGGTTTAGAAGCAAGATGACATTCAAAATGAATCTGGTGTTTGATATCATCATAGATCAAACAAAAATTGTAACGTTGATCGACAACAATTTCTATCTTTAAAGGCTCACCCTTGGTTTTTAATTGCTTAAAAAAATCAAACACAACTGGATTGGTTTCTAGAAACAATTTAAAGCGTTCTATAGCAAGAGAAAAACCCATGAGAATAATTGTTTCGATAAAAAATTGATTTTTCAAGTTTTGATTGAATAAGTGAAGAGCTATCGCGCGCAGCGGCTAACGCGCAGCGAATATTGTTATTGCGCCAAGTGTCTTTCATTTTATATTGGATTTTTCAACAATTTATAGGGCAAAATAAAAGGGTCTTAATATAAGTTATTGTAACAATTAAAATAATAGGAACGGTTGGAATCTTATGGGTTTTTTTGACAAATTTTCAGAGTATTTTTCAAATGATATCGCAATCGACTTAGGTACGGCTAACACTTTGGTTTATGCTAAAGGAAGAGGAATCATCTTAGATGAACCCTCTGTCGTTGCTGTTCAAAAAAATTATCGTGGTTTACAAAATCGAGTTTTAGCGGTTGGAAAAGAAGCAAAAGAAATGTTGGGTCGTACGCCGGGCAACATTGTTGCTATCCGCCCAATCAAAGACGGCGTAATTGCCGATTTTGAAGTGACTCAATCCATGTTAAAATATTTTATTGGTAAATCAACAATACATAAAAAATCAATTATTCGTCCTCGAATCATTATTTGTGTTCCCTACGGGATTACGCAAGTGGAAAAGCGTGCCGTTAAAGAATCAGCCCAATCAGCCGGAGCTAGAGAAGTCTATTTAATTGAAGAGCCAATGGCGGCAGCTATTGGAGCGAGAATGCCGGTGACTGAATCAACT
>CAYMLA010000078.1:3962-9460 GCA_964390785.1 uncultured Bdellovibrionales bacterium
AAATATGGTTGTCGATATGGGTGGAGGAACAACGGGGGTCGCCGTTATTTCTTTAGGTGGTATTGTTTATTGTAAATCAATCAAGGTTGCTGGAGATCGACTTGACGAAGCAATTGTTAATTATGTTCGTCGTCAATTCAACCTACTCATCGGCGAAAGAACGGCCGAACAAATTAAAATTCAAATTGGCAATGCTTATCCTTTCGAAGAAGAACGAGTGATGGAAATCAAGGGGAGAGACCTTGTTGCTGGTGCCCCTAAGACCATTGAAATTACAAGCTCACAGGTCAATGATGCCTTAATGGATCCTATGTCAGAGGTTGTTGATGCTGTTCGAACAGCATTAGAAAAAACTCCACCAGAGTTAGCATCAGACATTGTTGATAACGGAATTGTTTTAACTGGTGGCGGAGCCCTATTGTCAAATCTTGATGTTCTTTTAAGAGAAAGAACAGGCCTTCCTGTTTCAATTGCTGAAGATCCGTTAACTTGCGTTGTTTTAGGTTCAGGAAAAGTGCTTGATGAGCTTGATTTGCTAAGACAACTAACGGTTGATTAACGACTATGAATGATCAAGATTTTAGAAATATTGTGCTTTTTTTTTATTTTTCTTTGCTTGATTCGCGATTAGCAAAAAAAGCCATAAAAAAAACATTCCATTTTGCAGAAAAGAGATTGGCTGATTTCCCCTCTTTACCTAAAGAAGCAATCATCATTTTTTCTACTTATCGGCTTTGGAATCAATTAAAAGGGAGGGTTCAAAGAGGAAAACAACAAGGGCTTCACGAAATTGGATGGAACGTACCTGAACACCTTGATCTTGGCTCATGGAAAGAGTTCCAAAAAAACAATCTTAATGATGAACTTTTTTGTGTAATTTGGACACAAATTATCGGTTATTCGGAAAAAATTGTTTCTCATGGTTTAGGTCTTTCTGAAGGCACGATTCACTATCGTGTCGGACGAGGAATTAAAAAAATTGGTCTCCTTAACAATCCTCGGCTGGAGTATTTTTGATGAATAGTAACATCAAATATTCAAAAAAAGACAATCGACGATTGAGTGAATTTTTAGCAAAAGAAATGATGTACGATTATGTAAAAGGTCGTCTGGATCTTGAACGCACAAAAGCAATGGACCTTTTTTTAAAAGATTTTCCAGAATACAAACAAGTAAAAAAACAAATAGAACTGGGAATAGAATATTGTAACGACTTAAAACAGATACAAATGACCCCTCAACTCTATGAACAAATACAGTCCAGCGATTCAATTTTAGAAAAAAGTGGAAAACTTTTAAAAATAAATCAATGGCCTATGCCTTTAAAATGGACTGTTCAAATTAGTTTGATTTGTGGTTTAATTGTTGTTTTAGTTTATTCTTTTATGGGACATTATTTAAATTGGCTTCAGGACAGAGAACAAATCACAATTGCAGAGATAATAAAGACAGACTCCAGTGCAGAAGTTGTTTCTACTGATGAAAATGAAATTGACTCTGAACTTAAAGAAATTTATATGGTTAAGCACGAAGCGGAATCAAATCTTCAAATAGAAAAAAAAGAAAAACAAGCTCATTCAAAGACTCTAAATTCAAACGCTACTCAAACAATTTTATCTAAGGAAAAACCTGAAAGTTCAGATCAAGCCGAATTAATTCAAATTAAAGATAACGACAATATTGTGCCCCCAAAAGCAAATGAATCCTTCCCTTCAAAACAAGGATATGTTTATCGATTGATCTTGGTTCATTCGAGTGTAGATAAAATCACTCCAGAGCTAGTGAGCATTATCCATTCTTATGGCGGAGAAAAAGCTGGGCAAGTTCCTTTAGGCTGGGAAAAAGAATCAGGACGATATTTTCATTTTTCAATTCAAGAAAAAAACTATGACCAATTTGTAACTGACATTAAAAAATATGGAAATTGGGTGATTAAAAAAGACAAACATGAAAGAATTATGCCCGCTGGTGTGGCTCGATTGATTTTATGGATAGAACAAGACAATTCTGCTATCGAAAGAGAGTGATGTGCTTTTATTTTTATTCCCTAGACTAAGGCGTATTTTTAACTTTAACACATCAATTCGCTCAAATCTTATTATAACATTGGTTTTATTTGCGGTTGTGCCATCAACAGTAATGATGGTTGTGTCTTTTATTAAATATCAAAAAGCCTTAAGCGTAGAGCTTAAAAATCGTTTTGACAGTAATAGTCGTGAACTTGAAGTGATTCTTTACGACTTTAAAGAAAATCTAGAGTTAACCTCTGAAAAGTTTAAACAAAATTCTTCTTTGCATTATTATTTATCAAATAATGAAGGCGGTTTTGTAAATAAATGGTTTCAAAGTGGAATGGGTGGTTTTTTAGCAACGAGAATTTCATTTTTTAATCGAAATGGTCAAATGCTAGGAACTGTTTATCGGAATCAATTAGGCGAAGTTGAAATGGAAACTGGAACTGAGATCTCTCAGATTCAGTTATCTAAAGAACTTACATCAAAAGTTGAAAATAAGCTTCGATATGTTTATGTGGATTCAAATGTTAAAGAAGAATTGTCATTAATAGTATTTGATAAGATTTTAGGAAATGCTGGAAAAGTTGTTGGTTATATTGAGCAAGTAGCTCGAGTTGATTCAATATTTTTGGATAGAATCAAAACAAGAATTGGCTCTGAAATTCTTGTTTTGTCCGATAAAAAAGAAGTGGCTATTTCCACGTTATCTGATTTTATGTTATATCCTAGTGATTATTTTAAATCTGAAGTCAATGAAGCCTCTTCCACCTATCTAGACATTAAGGTACGAAGCGAGCCATACGGTTTAAATTTTAAACCAATTCGTTGGGGAGAGTCCCAATTGTACATTGGTTTGTCTGCAAGCAAAGGAGTCATTCAATCTCTTTTACAAGAAGTTTATCAATTCTTTTTTGTTGTTCTTTCAATCATTACATTGTTAATTATTGCATTGTCTTTTATTGTGTCTCGTTTTATTTTGCGTCCATTAAAAAATTTAAGTCATGCCTTAGGGCAATTTCATCGTCGTTCAGAAGTTAAACCATTGCCTTCTTCAGGAATTTCAGAGCTTGATTTATTAACAAGAAATTTCAACCACATGGCCAGCGAAGTTGTACAAGCTCAACAAGAATTATCAGAAAAAATTGAACAATTAGAGTCTGCAAACAAAGAAATTAAACAAGCACAAACCATGCTTGTGCATTCTGCAAAAATGGCCAGCTTGGGACAATTAGTTGCGGGAATTGCCCATGAATTAAATAATCCGATTGGTTTTATTTTTAGCAATTTAAAACATCTAAAAGACTATTCAAATAATTTAATTCGACTGGTTCAACAGGCTCAAAGTGATGACTTTGAAAAAGTAAAAGAAGAAATCGAATTTGATTATCTTACTGAAGATCTACCTCGTTTGATTAAATCCTGTGAAGATGGTGCAAAACGAACTCGAGATATTGTTTTAGGATTAAGAAACTTTTCTCGCCTAGAAGAAGCAAAAGGAAAAAAAATAAGCATTGAAGAAAGCCTCGACAATACCCTTCAATTGCTGTCTGGAGAAATTAAAGCAAGAATTACGATTCATAAAAATTACAAATCTCTTCCGCCACTTGTTTGTTATGCAAGTCAAATTAATCAAGTTTTTATGAATCTTCTTTCGAACGCTGTTCAAGCTATAGAGGGAAAAGGTGAAATTTGGCTTGAAACAAGTCTTTACGACGAAAATAAAGAAAAACAGGCGCTTATTACAATTCGTGATAGTGGAAAGGGCATTGCTCCGAGTGCACTTGAAAAAATTTTTGATCCTTTTTTTACAACAAAAACAGTTGGCAAAGGAACAGGCTTAGGCTTAAGCATTTCATATGGAATAATTGAGCAACACGGTGGTGATATTAAAGTAAAATCTGATTTAGGAAAAGGCACGGAGTTTATTGTTCGAATCCCTTATGGGCGAATCAAAGAAGATTAAGGTGTTGGCTGCCGCAAAATAGTCAAATTTGAGGCGGCGAGATCAAATCGAACGAGGCGTACATTAAGTACGTCGAAGTGAGATTTGAGCGAAGCCAACGAAAAAGTTGGCTGTCATGCTACTGCCTAGTGGCTGCCGCAAAATAGTCAAATTTGAGGCGGCGAGATCAAATCGAACGAGGCGTACATTAAGTACGTCGAAGTGAGATTTGAGCGAAGCCAACGAAAAAGTTGGCTGTCATGCTACTGCCTAGTGGCTGCCGCAAAATAGTCAAATTTGAGGCGGCGAGATCAAATCGAACGAGGCGTACATTAAGTACGTCGAAGTGAGATTTGAGCGAAGCCAACGAAAAAGTTGGCTGTTTTGCGGCAGCCACTATTTGATTAGGGAAAGATCTCCTATACCCTCCCTAATAATTTCAATCTCATTTTCAGATAAATTAACAACCGTTGAGGCCTCTGGCAAAAGAGTCCCCGCATCTAAAATAACGTCAAATTGTTTTAACACATGATTGTGAAGTTGTTGTGGTTCCGTAATCGGAGAGATCTCGTGAGAGAGCTGTGCTGTCGTTGAAATCAATGGCTTTCCAAATTCTTCAAGAAGATGAAGACAAATTGTATTATTTGGAATTCTTACACCAACAGTTTTCCGAGTGGGTAAGATTTTTTTTGGAACATCTTTGTGAGCTTTAAGAATGAAAGTGTACGGGCCAGGTGTGCAACGCTTAATTATTCGAAAAGCCCAATCATTAATAATCATATAAGAAGACACTTGGGAAAGGTCTTTACAAACAAGGGTGAATTGATGATCTTTTTTTAAGTGACGCAATTCAATTAATTTTGAAATTCCTTTTAGGTTTTCAATGCTGCAAGCAAAAGCATAAGATGTGTCGGTTGGATAGAGGATGATGCCGTTTGAAGACAAAGATTCACAAGCCTTGAGTATAAAGCGTCTTTGGGGTGTTTCAAGATGAACATCAAAGTGATTTTTCATGTTAGTGATTCTTCATTTAAGGGGTCTGATGTTTTGTTTTAAGTGTTTCATAAGCGAAATTAATTTCTTGTGTTTTTTCTTGAGCAAGGGTTTGCAAGTCTTCTCCTAAGTGAGAAACCTTATCTGGATGATAAGCTTTTAATTTGTTATGATAGGATTGTTTAATTTCATCCCAAGAAGCCGAAGCAGATACTTCTAAAATAGAGTAAGGATCAAAATTTGATTTTTTATTTTGTTTTGAACTTTCATAGGTATTTTTATTGTATGAATGGGTATTTTTTTGAGTTTTTAGCATTCGAAGAAATTTTTTAAGCAAATAATAAACAAGAAAGGCAATTATTGCAAATTTAAGAAGTCTTAAAAAAATGAGAAATGCTGCCATAATCTCTTATGTACTTGTATTTAATCATAATGACAAGAAAGACTATTTATTTTGACCATCCAGCCACCAGATCGCAGCGTGCAATCTAGATAGTGCCTGTTGCGAAATAGCTTCAACGGATCTGCACCATTAGTTTTACTTATCT
>CAYMLA010000079.1:0-9437 GCA_964390785.1 uncultured Bdellovibrionales bacterium
CGGACTGCTCCACCCCGCGTCAAAAACAATGATTGCTTTGAAGGCAACAAACTAAACTCTCCAAGCTTATGAGTCAAGCGAATATTCATAACGCGGACTCCACTTTTGTTTCATCTGCGGGCTATAATTAATAATTATCAACTTTTAAACGTTATAAAATTATTTTCTTTGAAACTTAATTTCTGTCCCCTTAGCTATCCACCAAGAACCTGATATCACTATTTATTGGCCGACTCTAATGAAAAATCTCTTTAAAATTCAAACTCTCAGCCGCCATAACCATCATTGTTGGAGGAAATTTTTTAGTTTCAACGATCAAAGACTGAAAATAATTTTGATACTCCTCAACACTTTCTTCGTGCTGGGGAGGCTTAATTCCTAAAAACACCAAATCTGTTTCTAGAGATTCCTGATAAATACAATCCAAATAGGACTGATGCTCCAATTTTACAATAACATCCAAAGAAATCCCTAAACGCCCTTGATCAATAAATTCCACAAGCAATCTTTGTGCATTTTCTTTTTCTTTTTCTGTTTTAACAATTGTTTTCAATTGCAACTTTGCACCAGCCCAATCGGGACTAATGCTTAACATATAAGATAAAGCCAACATAAGACCTGCATTATTCTGTTGTCCTCCCCACCAAACATCAATTTTCATTCGATAGTGTTTCTTTTTTTCGTGACTTTCGCTATCAATTTTTTTTGCCCCTCTCACCAAAACAACATTTTTTTTGTGAAAAAACAAAAGCTGTACAAGATCAACAATTTTTTTAATTTTTTCAGGATCATCACTGTCCCCCAATAAAAATGTATTTGGCGACAAATGCCCCAAGCCATAATAATTAACTAAGGATTCTGCTCCGATCATCACATCATCAGCTTGTTTAATTTCAACCAATGAATTGACTCCTCTTTTTATTAAAAAATCTCGAACAGTGACCTTCATATTTTCAACACGTTCAAGTGAAATCTTTTTCTTACTCACAATGCTTGCAATGGATAAAAATCCTTTTCCATGAGTCAGTGTATGAGCAAGCTGAATTAAAGACCAACGAGTTGTTGGAGAACCACTAAGAACTAAAATATTTGGCCTCCAAGAGCGAGGATTAACTTTTACCTCAGATAATTTGTAAACAGAATAACGAGCCAAAAGTAAAAGCATCGAATAACGAATGTCCGTCCAACGTTCCCCCAAATTTCTTCGCTTCACAATTAAAAAAACACTCACACAAAAAAACAAAGCAATAAATGTGGCTCCCGAATCAATCATCATCATTACAGCAAAGCATCCAAAAGCCCCTAGCATAGATAAATACCATGGTGTTTTAAATTTAGGTCTCCATGAAGGATTCCCAATAAGGCCTTCCATTCCTGCTGCAAAATTTAAAAAACCATAAGCCGTTAAAAAAAACATTGTTAAAATCGGCGCAAGAACATTTAAATCTCCCAACCAAATCCCTGCCAAAGCAATAACAAAAGAAACAATTGTAGCTACTCGAGGAGCATCAGTTGCCCCTGATCCTTTACCAAAAAAACGAGGAATCACTCGATCTCTTGCAAGAGCTTGCATTGTTCTTGGAGCGCCCAATAAGCCTCCCAAAGCACTTGATAATGATGCTCCCCACAGCCCTAAAACAACAAAAACACCTAAAGCAGCAATATCTTGAACAATCATTAAATTTGTTTTTAATACATCCGATGACGCCATATAATACAAAAATACAGGCAAAATCATATAAACAACATAGCCCGTTAATACAGCAGAAATTGTTCCAACAGGCAAAGATCGACCGGGGTCTTTTAAATCGCCTGACATTGAAACTCCTGTCAAAATTCCCGTCACAGCAGGAAAAAACACCGCAAAAACAGGCCAAAATCCTAACGACTCGGGCACTCTTTCAGGAACAACAAATTCTTCCCCTAGGGGAGAGCCCCAAAAAATTGAAATCAATGAAATCACAATTAAGGCAAAAATAAAATACTGCGCCCTTAAGGCTAAATCAGCCGACACATAAGTAAGATAAGTTAATAAACCCAATATAATTGTTCCAATTACAGCCTGTGGAGCCATTGGCAAAAAACGTTGTATGGACTCTGAAAAGCCCGCTATATAAAATGAAATACCTATGGCTTGAGCTAAAAAAAGTGGAATCCCAATGGCTGCTCCAGCCTCAACGCCAAAGGATCTTGAAATCATATAATACGCCCCGCCCCCCTTGACTCTCATATTTGTAGCTGTTGCAGAAATCGACAACCCTGTTAGAAAAGTAATTGCTGTAGAAAGAGTGACAATTATTAAAGTTCCAAACAAACCACTGTGTCCAACAACCCATCCCATTCGAAGATACATAACAACACCAAATATAGTCAAAAGACTGGGAATATAAACACCCTTGATTGTTCCAAACTTAGCATCTTCACTCAATGATAAACCCGTCACTTTTTTAAAATTAAACGCCATTGAGCCTCCATAATACAGTGTCTGAGGTAAAACAAAAAAGTAGCTATTGTTAATAGTTGTAACTAGCGACTGCTGCAAAATAATCAAAGTAAACACTTTGCATCAGCTATTCACTCCAACACAACTATTCTATCCTGTTGTCGAACCAATAATAAAAAAGAAAAAATCAATTGAACCCCCGTGTTATACAAACTCTCTTAAATTTCTTAAGTTCACTCATCTTTTTGTGCTAAACTAACAAGCAATCCATTGTTAACGATTCTTCCTATATAGTGACTGCGGCAAAATAAAAACAATAACAGCCACTAAATAGTGGCTGTTGCAAAAGAGTCAAATTTGAGGCGCGCGAGGTAAAACTTATATGTCTGGACTAACAAGTTATCTTTTTAGCATTTGTCTTCTTGCAATCTTTCTTCTTGTCGGGAAAGTGCTTCGAGTTCGAATTAAATTATTTCAATTCCTTTTTCTCCCCTCATCAATTATTGCCGGTTTTGTTGCCTTAAGTTTAGGCCCTTTTGGTTTCAACTTAATTCCAAATTGGATTGTTCAACATTGGTCTGAAATTCCAGGTGTATTAATCAATGTTGTTTTTGCCTCTTTATTTTTAGGTGTTCAAATTCCCGGAATAAAAAAAATTTGGGGAATCGGTGGCCCTCAACTTTGTTTTGGCGTTGTCATGGGGATGGGTCAATATTTTATTGCTCTCCTTGTTACAGTATTGCTTTTAACGCCACTTTTTGGTGTTCCCCATATTTTTGCTTGCATTGTAGAAATCGGTTTTTCAGGAGGACATGGCACTGCCGCTGGAATGAAACAAGTTTTTGAAACAATGGGATTTGAAGCCGGAGCAGCTCTTTCACAAATGAGTGCAACTGTTGGAATTATAACCTCCGTCATATTTGGCATTATACTTATTAACATTGCTATAAGAAAAGGACATTGCGTCCATCTGAATGAAAAAAAAGGGATTCCCGCTTACAAAAAAAGGGGATTAATTCCTGAACCCAAACGTTATTCTATAGCAACGGCTACTGTTGCTTCTGAAGCAATTGAGCCCTTAACATTTCATTTTGCAATCATTAGTGTTTCCATTATGATTGGCTGGGCAATGCACACTTTAATCACTCCTCTTCACCCGCAACTCAATGGATTTCCCTTGTTTCCCCTTGCAATGATCGGAGGCTTAATTGTTCAAGGCTTTTCAACTTCATTGAAAATCAATCAATATTTTGATCGAGACACCTTTGACCGAATCATGGGATTCTCGCTTGATCTCCTTGTTCTTTCTGCTATTGCTTCTATTCGTGTTGATCTCTTTTTAGCCCATTTATGGCCATTTTTAATCATTATGGCTTTTGGAATTTTTTGGTTGATTTTCGCGTTAATTGTTTTAGCCCCTCGAATGATTCCTACTTTTTGGTTTGAAAAAGGAATCACTGAATTTGGAATGCAATCCGGTGTAACCGCCATGGGACTCCTTCTACTCCGACTTGTTGACCCTCTTTATAAAACAGATACCGCAACAGGATTTGGCCTCAAACAGATGATTTATGAACCTTTCTTGGGTGGAGGTTTTATTACAGCAATGGCTCCTTTTTTAGTTATCAGCCTAGGAACATGGAACTCAATTCTTATTTCCGCACTCATTATGGGAATATTCTTTTTATTGGCTTTTCTTAATGGATGGGTTCGCCTCAAACCAAATAAAATTACTGAAAACTCATAAAGCAAGTGCCACTATTTAGTGGCTGTTGCTGGATGAATCAGTGTGGTTTTACCGGTTGAACGTGGCCCAAAAAGGAAAAAAGATTTTTTTTCCAATAACTTAGGAAGCTGAATGGTTCTTTTATACATAAATAAAAATCCGATGTAAGTTCGTTATTTTCATGAAAATCACGATTAATGATAGCATTTTTTATGGTTTTTGCAAACAACTTTACATCTGGATCAATTCTCAGTAACGAGTCGCAGTGAGATTTGAGCGAAGCCAATGAAAAAGTTGGCTATTTAGTTGGCTGTTTTGCAGCAGCCACTATTTAGTGAAAAATTTATAATCTCTACTCCCACCCATAGAATTATGGCACACATGCTGCTATTGTCTTCACAAAAGTCACAAATATTGTCATCGAATTTGTAATTTTAACTGACTGGAGACCATCAAATGAAAAGATTTGTCACCATTTTTATGCTACTCGCTCTCATTTACGGATTTCATAATCTTAGTTATGGTTTTGAGGAATGTGACGGGCTAAAAATAAATCCTTGTTTTTCTCTCCCTGAAGAAACACCTATTGGAATTAATTTCGAAGTTGAAGGGGCACAAAAAAATCCAAATAACTCACAAACTTTAATTTTGGAAGAAGACCTTGCCACTCCCGACCTAGATTCCTTATCGATTCAAACTCTTGCTTTTCAAAAAAACGATTTTCAACATCTTAGAAAAATCGACAAACTTCAATTAACAGCATCAATGGCTATAACAGAAGAATTAAATCGCATAGATGAACTATTAAAGAATATTCAAACAAATAATTATCTAAAGCCTTCTATTGTATCAACAACCAATCGCTAAACCGTTCCGTCGAAATGAAGGCCTTCATAAACGAGTTTGGTATCCCTCGTTCGATTGAGCGAAGCCAACGAAGAAGTTGACTATTTAGTTGGCTGTTTTGCAACAGCCACTATTTAACTCTTTGCCCATTTTTAGCCCCCTGGTCTGGAGAAAGAATAAAAATATCTTTCCCTCCTTCGCCTGAAGCCAAAACCATTCCTTGTGACAAGCCAAACTTCATTTTTCGGGGTTGAAGATTAGCAACAATCACCACTTGGCGTCCTATTAAATTATCCGGACGATAGGCTTGTCTTAATCCTGCAATGATTTGACGCTTTTCATTTCCGAGATCAACCTCAAGCTTTAAAAGTTTATCGGCTTTTTCAATGACTTCAGCCGAAACAATTGTACCAATACGCAAATCAATCTTCATAAAATCATCAATAGTAATATAAGATTCTTTTTGTGCTTGATCGAGAACTAAGCTCTTTGATTTTTTTTCTAAATTTGAAACTTTACTTTTTTCGACCATTTGATCAATTGATTCTTTTTCTAAACGAACACAAAGATGTTCAAAGGGCTCAATTTTAAAATTTTCAAGACGATCCTTTAAGGAATCCCACCCCAAAGGTTGACCCCCCAAAAGTTTTTCAACCTGTTCCACATACTGTGGGATAAAAGGCTTTAAGTAAACACATAAAATTCGAAAAACATTTAGAATATCGGTCAGAACTTTCCTTGTTTTTTCAGGATCTTCTTTTATCATTTTCCATGGAGCTTTTTCATCAAAATAACGATTGGCTTCATCTGCAATAGCTCTAACTTCAACAATAACTTTCGAAAAATCAAGTTTTTCAAAATGATTTTCAATTAGTAAAGACTTACTCTGCGCCCATTGACAAAGTTTTTGACCTTCCTCTGTTAGCTCCCCCATTTTTCCATCAATTCGCTTGTGCAACATCTGCGCACCACGAGAAGCTAGGTTTGAAATTTTACCCACCAAATCTGAATTAACCCGCCCGACAAAATCAACAAAACTTAAATCAATATCATCAACTCCAGAGGATAATTTACTGGCATAATAATATCGTAAATACAAAGGAGACAGATGATTTAAATAAGTTCTTGCATTAATAAATGTCCCTTTTGATTTACTCATCTTTTGACCATTTACCGTTAAAAAACCATGAACAAAAATGTTTTTGGGTTTGTTAAAACCAATATTTTTAAGCATTGCAGGCCAAAACAACGTATGAAAGTAAACTATATCTTTTCCAATAAAATGAAAAATCTCCCATTCACTGTCTTTTCCCCATAGCTCATCCAGAGAGATATTATTTTTTTTGCACCATAGCCACGTTGTCGCAATATATCCAATTGGAGCATCCACCCAAACGTAAAAAAACTTTCCTGGCTTGTCTGGAATTTCAAATCCAAAATATGGTTCATCACGCGAAATATCCCAATCACGCAAATCTCCTTTTAACCATTCATTCAGTTTATTACTCACTTCAACTGGAGTATGTGCAGGCACCCAATCTTTTAAAAAATCTTTAAACTCACCCAACTTAAAAAAGATATGTTCACTTTCTCTTTCAACTGGTGGATGGCCACAAAGAGAACATTGCGCATCTTTCATTTCAAGTGGAGAATACGTCGCTCCACACTCATCACAAGAATCACCATATTGATCTTGAGCTTTACACTTGGGACAACTTCCCTTAACAAAACGATCAGGCAAAAACATCTTATCGTTTTCACAATAAGCTTGTTTAATTCCTCGAATTTCAATTTTTTTATTATCCACCATGGCTTGATAAAATTTTTCACACAACTGTCTATTTTCATCAAGATGAGTCGATCCATAATGATCAAATTCAATTCCAAAATCAGTAAAATCAGACAAATGCTTTTTCTGACTTTCAGCAATTAACTGCTCAGGCGAAATCCCTTCTTCTCTTGCGCGAATCATAATTGGAGTGCCATGAGTGTCGTCAGCACAAAAATACAAGCAATGACGTCCTCTTAACTTTTGATACCTCACCCAAAAATCAGCCTGTAAATACTCAACTAAATGCCCAATATGAATATCCCCATTTGCATATGGTAAGGCCGCCGTAACCAAAATTTTTTTTTCATTCATAATTTATGCTCCACTTCCTATCCTCTAAAACCGACAGTTATTAATGAGTGGCTGTTACAAAAACAGCCAACTCAGCCACCTCAGGCAGCAAGTTGCAAAACAACCACTCATTATACAACATTTCACCAATACAGTTCACCACAATGAACAATTTGAGTCACTTAAAAATTGCTAACGACATCACAAAGATGATGTTATAATCTTCAATTGATGTGCCACAAACAAATGATGACCACAAACAAATTCAATTGATGACCATAAACAAATTCAATTTGAAATATTTTTTATTTTGTGATCATAACGAAAAGCTGTTGATTTAAAAGGGAAACAAAATCATGAAATCGCAAATCAAACAATCAATGACTTTTTTTTCAAATCATGTCTGTGACTTTTTGTTTAAATATTACCCTAAGTCAAAATTTGATCCGATTCACTCATTTAAATTAATTGCACACCGAGGAGCTCACTCCACTCAAATTAAAGAAAATACAATGATTGCATTTGAAGAAGCCGTAAAATTACACCTGTGGGGAATAGAATTTGATGTTCGATGGACAAAAGATCTTATTCCTATTGTCCATCATGACTCTCATACATCTCGTATATTTAATAAAACAATCGAAATTTCAAACACTTCTTTTGCTGAGCTACGAAAAAAAATTCCAGAAATCCCCAGTCTCAATGAAGTCATAAAAGCCTTTGGACATCGTATCCACCTCTTAATTGAACTCAAAGACAACATTCTCAACATCAAACAACAAAGTGAAATTCTCAAAAATCACCTTCAATCTTTTCTTCCAGAAACCGACTATCATATTTTAACACTCACTCCAGATACTCTTTGTCTAGTTCCATTTGTGCCTTCTTGCGCCATCATTGGTGTATCCACAATAAATCCCTATCCTATGGCTAAAAGCGCATTAAGAAATCACTGGAGAGGACATTGTGGACATTATTTTTTAATCCGTCCATCCCTTCAAAGAAAGCACAAAGAAAACAAACAAATTATTGGTGCCGGTCAAATTAACTCCATTGGAGCTTTAAACTATGCTCAAAAAAGAAAATTTGATTGGATTTTTACCGATCAGGCTCACCTTATAAGTCAATTTCTCAACATGCCCTTAAAGCAAACGGGGAAATAATGACCCTCAAAGAGCAACTTCGGATTGAGACTCAAATTTTTTATTTGTTTTACGCGAAGACACTTTAGTCACTTCATGATTTTTTTCATAAACATGATGTCTGCGACATCGAGCCTGATAGTGATTGCTTGCTCCAACCAAAACCTGTTCATCGCTTGAAGTTACCCTATAAGTTCGTGTCGCCTCTTCACCACAAACCACACAAATGGCCGAAAGTTTAGTGATTTTTTCAGCAATTGCCAACAATTCAGGCATAGAACCAAAAGGACGCCCACGATAATCCAAATCAAGACCCGCAATAATAACTCGAATTCCTCGACTCGCTAGCCGCTCAACAACATCAATGATCCCTTGATCAAAAAACTGAACTTCATCTATTCCGACAACACGAGTTTGATCTTGAAGATGATTAAAAATTTCTTCAGAATGACCAATTGAAATTGAAGAAAGATGAGTGGCATTATGAGAGGCCACACAATCTTTACTATAACGATTATCGACGGATGGTTTAAAAACTTGAAAACAAATTCGAGCATAATGAACCCTTTGCAAACGTCGAATCAACTCTTCTGTTTTTCCACTAAACATACATCCACAAATCACCTCAACCCAACCATATCCATTCAAAGCCCTCAACATCAGTTCCCTCCACACCAATTTTAGTAACTGTTGCAAAACAGCCACTACTTATCGACAGCCCCTATTCTTATTTCGCAGCAGCCACTCTTTAAACAAAAAATCATTATATCCAACTCCACAATGATTGCAAGACGACAACCCGATTTCAGTCATTTCTCCCCTCAAAAAATTAAATAAAATTAAACAAATCAATCACTTCAATTCAACACACAAACTCAACTTAAGGTGACGCCTTGTGTTGCATTCCGCTTTATTATCTCCAATTATTTGTTTTACTTTTTCAATCATTAGATCTCCGTTTTGATGGCCTTAAACCGATAGCATTTAACACTCTTTTGAAGCAGTCACTAGGCACTTTTTTTATTTCATAGAGCGGACTTCGTCCGCAGCCTACAGATTTCAGTCTTCAGTTCTCAGCTTTGTGGGCAGTCAAAACTATTAAAAACACTCTTGTTCGTGATCTACTCAAACTCGCGACTTAAGTTCTGATTCACTTTT
>CAYMLA010000080.1:0-9283 GCA_964390785.1 uncultured Bdellovibrionales bacterium
TTGGGAGTCTTATAGTATAGTAACAACTGTTCTTATTTCGCAACAGCCACTAATTGATTATTGGGCACTCAACGTAGGTAACCATTCCCAATTCAATATCAGTTTCTTGAATTTCTTTTTCAAATAATTCTAAAGACAAATCTCTTGGAATAAAAAAACGAACATCTTTAACCTTTAACTTTTGAATGGATTGTAGAGACTTTCTAAGCCATAATTCATTCGATTCAGATTCCACAAAAAGGGTTAATTTATTAGGAAGCAAATCCTGACTTACAATTAATAATGGATCAACCACTGAATTTGTTTTTTTAGTTAAAGATAAATTGCATTTTTCAAGAATTTCAAGCAACTCAGAAGAATAACTTGGCTTTTTATAATTAAGCATTTGAGTGATTTGAAAATTAAGCAACCAATTTATTTTTTTACTCCAAAAATTTTTTTCAAAACGACTTAAAACCCAAAGATTTGAACCCGGTTTTAGAGCATACGCTTGATCAAGCCTTTTCATTAAATCCATTTAATCTACTCTTGTATTCTTACTAATTGTATCTAAAACACCATTTAAAAACATCTTAGACTCAGTTGTACTGTATTTTTTCGCAAGCTCAATGGCCTCATTAATCACAATCGCCCTAGAAAGAGGAGGATTTAAATACAACAATTCAAAAATTGCAATTTGCATAATAATTTTATCCATTCGAGGCA
Source organism: uncultured Bdellovibrionales bacterium (assembly GCA_964390785.1). GTDB lineage: Bacteria > Bdellovibrionota > Bdellovibrionia > Bdellovibrionales > CAYMLA01 > CAYMLA01. The sequence continues at coordinate 706 of CAYMLA010000080.1, forward strand.
TGCGATCAACTTTCCAATTCTTACAATTTATTTTCATTATTTCAACAATTTCATTTAAATGAAGCTTCACCCCTTCCACAATCTTTTCGACATATTTTTTAGATTCAGAATCAAGTTTTTCATTTGAAAACTGCTGAGATAGAACCTGATCGACATCGAAATTATAATGATCTCTTGAATTTTCAAAATCTTTTTGAAATAAAATTTGAAAACCAATTTCTCTTGCTTTTCTTTTTTTGTTAACCATTTTTTATTCCGATGGTGGAGGTGTCAATTTAGATAAATCTTCACTAAAACATTCTTCTTCAGTATTCATTGACCAACTCTCATTTTCATCTGACCTTATTTTTCTTAATTGTGAGTCCATCGATTGAATAAAATCTTTAACATCTTTAAAAGTCTTATACACAGAAGCAAAACGCACATAGGCAATATCATCTAAAACCTGAATTTCATGCATCACTTTAATACCAATCAATTGAGACGAAATTTCTCTCTCATTGCGAGAAATAATCCAATGGGTAACACGTTCAACAATATTATCCATTTGTGCCAAACTAATTGGACGTTTCTGACAAGCGGCTTGAATCCCCTTTAAAACTTTTTCAGGTGCATAAGGCTCAATTCGACCATCTTTTTTTATAATATAGGGGTAAGATTGCAAATACGTTTCTTGAGTTGAAAAACGACCTCGACAATCAATACACTCTCGTCGTCGCCTAATAAGACCACCTTCTTTTTGAACTCTGGTGTCAATGACCTTTGAATTAATCTGTTGGCAAAAGGGACACTTCATAAAGCGGCCTCCATCCGCAACCCAGTAAATGGCTACTGCAAAACAATCACTTATAGAAATCATAAGTTATCGGGTGTCAATCATCAGCAAATTAAATTTAGATTTTAAGGCCTTATTGTAAATAAGCTAAAAACTAAAAAACTGACAACTCATAACTGATAATTATGGACTACGGACGAAACAAACTGAAATCCGCACTCTCTTCTTTTTCAATTCGAGCTAACTTATCAGATACCGGAATAAAAGTGAAGATTTCAATGAAGAGAAGCAATCTCTGCAACATATTACGCAAAGCATTATACTTTATTTTGATTTTTTATTCTTATAGACAATCATTCTCAAAATAGATAATAATGCGCAGCAAAAGAGAGGTCGAGATATGTCTTATTCGATTAGATTATGGATCATTGTCGCCATTGTTTTTGCCTTGTGGACTTTGACGCTTAATTCTTACGCGTCTTCCCCTAAAACAGGAAAAGAGGCTGCACAGCGCTATTTCGCAAGCGATACATTAAAAGAAAGCAAAGGTAATATTTCCCATGGACGACATTATATGACCTTACATTTAGGTTCTTTTTTGGAAAGTGACGCTTATGCTTGGGGATCTTCACAAAAAGAAACAAACACTGGAAAATCAAACTTTGGAGTGACCTATTTGATTGGAGAGTGGTCTGGTTCGATGGATTTAATGTTTCGAATGGATTTTTCATCTTATGAACTCGATCATGAACGTCCAACAAAACTGAGTTTTATGCCCATTATTACATTTCCAGAAATTGCTTCTCGTTTTCCTATCTATTTTGGTGCCGGTGCTGGCCTTGGAGTCTATTTTAAACAAATTAAAGACAAATCAAGCTTATCCTTAGACTACCAACTATTAACTGGAGTTCGATTTTTAAATCTCATCGATAATGTCGGTTTTTTTATTGAAACTGGATTAAAAAATCACTTTCATTTATTAAGTGAAGGACAATTTAATAGTGTCTTCTTTGCTTTTGGGACTGCTTTTATATTTTGAAGTTTCACAAACATCTTATCAACACTATTATCACTTCTCTTCAAGAGATTTTTTTCAATCACCTACAAGCTGATAAAGTCGTAGAACGCACACTGAAAACCCAAAAAAAATGGGGATCAAAAGATCGCCATTTTTATGCTGAAAGTGTTTATGAAATAGTAAGATGGTGGCGTCTTCTTTGGTTTTATTTACAAAAAGACATTTCAAATTCACCGCATGAAATTCTAAAGGTTTGGGCTATCTGGTATTACTGGAAATATCAAGAACTTCCTGATTGGGAAGAGCTTAAATTTATTCCTCAAACAATCAACTTCAATTCTCAACCAACAGAAAAAGCAATTCTTCATTCGCTTCCCGATGAATTGTATCAATTAGGGCTCAAACAACTGGATTCAAAATGGGACAAAATTCTTGCCGCAAGCAACTCTGGTGCTCGCGTTTTTTTAAGAATCAACTCCTTCCGTACTAACATCAATAATGTCATTGAAGATTTATCCAAAAATCAAATTGAAGTCAAAATCATAGAAGATCTTCCCCATTGTCTTGAGTTAATAAAACGAAAGAATATTTTTATTACATCCTGTTTTAAAAAAGGATTCATTGAAGTTCAAGATCACTCTTCTCAAAAAGTTGCTCCTTTTTTACAAATTAGCAATAAAATGAGAGTCATTGATGCCTGTTGCGGAGTTGGCGGAAAAACTCTACACTTAGCCACATTAATGAATAATCAAGGCCAAATCATTGCACTGGATGTTTCAGAAAAAAAACTCCATCAACTCAAGTTAAGAGCAAGACGAGCTGGATTTTCAAATATTGAAACCCGATGGATTAATTCTCGAAAAGTGATTAAACGACTTGAGAATCAATCTGACCGTCTTCTACTTGATGTCCCGTGCTCAGGACTTGGCGTCTTAAAGCGCAAGCCCGGATCTAAATGGAGAATAACCGAAGATTTTATTCAAAAACTACAAGAGCTTCAACGAGACATTCTTTTAAACTATTCAAGCCTTTTAAAATCCGGCGGAAAATTGGTTTATTCCACCTGTAGTGTGTTGCCATCAGAAAACGAAGAACAAATTCAATGGTTTCTCAATAATTGCAATAATCAATTTGAACTTGAAGAGGAAACCTTTATTGGACCACACGATTCGATCGGTGATGGATTTTATATGGCGCGATTAATAAAAAAGAAACGCTTCGTCTAACAATTTTTGTCATTTTAAATTTTATTAAATTTCTCAGCTCACAATTTCAAACAGTTAGCTTGAAAACTTGTCTCAAATTGAATCATTAACTTGGTATGGGTTTTGTAATTTAAAAAAATAACAAACTTAATTTAAGGGGGACACATGAAAATCTTAACACTTATTCTAATTCTACTTACTTTTTCTTTTCAAGCTTATGCAATTAAACCAAATTCAATCACAATCAATAAATTAAGCAAAATTATTCAAAATGTAAAATCAAAAAAACAACTTTGTTTATCTATTTTTGAAGATTCTAGTGCATGCCAATCAAGAGCACTTTTAAATCAAAAATATCTAATCTCAGAGGTTATGAAAATAAAATACGATAATCGACTTCTTCCTGTTGCAATAACAGTTCAAGTTGAAGATTCAACCCTCAATCAAATGTGTGAAGTAAAAATGCGTCATTCGTTACGAAATTATCAAGCTCAAGGAAAAAATCTTGGTCGAATGGTTTCATATTCCAGTAACTTCTCCGCAACAGGCTGGGAAGTAACCAATATTAGTTGTAAATATTAATATATAGTGACGGCTGGTGCAGAATTAAAAAAGTGACTAACACTGTCCATCGTGATAAATAGTGGCTGTTGCAAAATTGTCAAATTTGAGGCGTGCGAGCTCAAATCGAATGAGGCGCACATTAAGTGCGTCGCAGTGAGATTTGAGCGAAGCCAACGAAGAAGTTGGCTGTTTTGCAACAGCCACTAAATAGTGGCTAACACCTGTCACCCCTTACACGAAGAGGTTATTTGGAGACTTTAGAAAAAATATTACAAACCAAATTTGGACTTAATGATTTTCGACCTGGGCAGAAAGAAATTATTTCTTCCATTTTAGCGGGTCAAGACACTGTTGCTTTAATGCCAACAGGTATGGGAAAATCACTTTGTTTTCAGCTTCCAGCGATTGTTCAATCTGGAATTACAATAGTTATTTCGCCTCTCATCGCACTGATGAACGATCAAGTTCGCTCTCTAAAACAACGAGGTATTCCTGCTAATTGCATTCATTCAGGACAAGATTTGTTTGAAAAAAGACAGATTTTTCAAGAGTTAAGAAATAGTTCTCATTTTATTCTCTATTTATCTCCAGAAAGAGTGCAAAAAGAGGGGTTCAAAAATTGGATTAAAGATCAAAATATAACCCTTATTGCCGTAGATGAAGCTCACTGTATTTCACAATGGGGACACGATTTTAGAAAAGAATACTCTCAACTATCAAATATTAGAACATGGCTACCCGATGTTCCAATATTGGCTTTGACCGCAACTGCAACTCCACATGTTGTGGAAGACATTATTTCACAGTTGGAACTTAAAAATACCGCTCGACATGTTTATGGATTTTACAGACCCAACTTGTTTTATCAGGTTGAATTTTGCGAAAATGATTTTGAGAAAGAAACTTTTTTGTTACAAGCAGTCCGAGATACTCCAAAAAGTAGAATTATTGTGTATTGTGGAACAAGAAAAAAAACTGAAAAATATTCGCAACTTATAGAATCAACCTTAAATGAAAAAGTACAGTTTTATCATGCCGGACTCAGCAATGAAGAACGTGTGAATATTGAAAAAAAATATGCCGCTGGAGACTTCAGAATACTCACTGCAACGAATGCTTTTGGAATGGGAGTCGACCATTCTGATGTGCGCTTGGTTGTTCATACTCAAATGCCAGCAAATATTGAGTCTTATTATCAAGAAGTTGGTCGGGCTGGTCGTGATGGTCTAAACTCAACTTGTCTTTTGCTCTATTCAAAAAAAGACAAGGGCTTACAATCCTATTTTATTCAAGAGTCTGAAGCTCCAGATTTTGTAAAAAAATATCGTTGGCTAGCCTTAAATGCAATTGTTCAATACTCAGAAGGCGGTGAATGCCGACATGGTGACATCCTTACCTATTTTCGAGACACCCGTCGAATAAAAAAGTGTGGGCATTGTGATTCATGTGCGCCAAATTCAGACCGACGGATAAAAATTCAGGATTATTCTATTAGTGTTCCTAGACAAAAAATTAAAAAGAACAAACATAAAAAAAATTATGCCAATGCTCCAATCACAGTAGAAAATGAAACTTTAATGAACCTATTACGTCAGTGGCGGCGCGAATATGCACAAGCCAAAGATTTACCTGCATTTATGGTTTTTAGTGACAAAACTTTAGAGGACTTAACCCACAAAAAACCAAAAACAATAACTGAACTACTAAATGTTCATGGTATCGGAAAATACAAAGCAGAGAAATTTGGAAAAAAACTATTATCACAGTTTAAATAAAGAATTTGTCAACTTTTCAATCACTTTTTAAGCCAATTAATTTGTCAGATTGAAATTTTTGTAGGAATTAAAAATATAATTTTTTATTTGTTATCAACTTTGTCTATTGGATAACTCTTATTAATCCAATCATTAAATCCCTGCTTATACCAAAATATTTTTTCCTTTTTAAAACCCCACTCATCGACTGCTATCTTCGCAGCCCAATAAGCACGCATCATTCCACTACAGTAAAAAACGATGCGTTTATTTTTTGCGATCTTTTGCAGTTTAGCCTTTGTCATTTGGTTTTCGCTGGAACCAGGACTAAAATAAGTTAACACAGTAGCACCTTTAATTTTACCTAAAAACTGAGCCTTTACTTCTGGACGATTATCAATAAAAATCACATCAGGTTTTCCATAGAATTCAGAATAGACCTTTTGAGTATCAAGAATCGTAATCTCCGAAGCAAAAAGAGTATTATGCATAAAAATAATAATGAAAACAAGACCAAATATTTTCATCAATTCGTTAATATTTATGTTAAAATTTTTCACAATTTTTTTTCCATTTTTATTTTGTAGAAAATGCATTTATCAAAATAATAAATGCTGCAATTATTGTCAAGTATCCTGAAATAGATTTTAAATTTTTGGTTTTGTTTTTAATGCCATTTTTCTCATAGAAATTTAAAGAACTTTAAAATAATTAGTATTTTTCTAAAATTTCTTTAAGCTCTAGCCATTGAGCGTGTTCTTTTTGTTTATCACTATTTTTGAATCTTTCTACTCGCTCCAAAGTAGCAGTATAATAATAAGAGACAATCTCTGTAGAAGATGTTTTAAAGGCATCTTCCACTCGAGTGCAATGTTTTAAGTGATCATCAACAAAAACGATTTTTGAAAAACTTTGCTTTGTTTTAGTCAATAATGTTCTTAACATCGCACCTTTGTGTTGTCCAGCAGTCATAAAAATGCCATCTTGATAGCTTACAAAAGAAGGCTTTGCGGGGAGATTCCATTTTTGAGCCTCTGATTGACTGAGACCATAATCATTGAGAAGCTCCGCCTGATAAGGCCTGTATCGAGATGAAAAACCACCTTGAGGTCCAATGGCTGACTGCGAGAAATCATAGTTGTTTGAGTAAAGTTCGCGTTCAGTTGCATCTCTGAAGTCATAGCCTCTTGATGTTAGAACAATTGTAGCGACTCCCTTATTTTGAATCTCTTGGATGAATGCGGGAATTTCTTTTTCTGGGGGGTTCATCTGACTTATATAAAATAAAATTCCTTGAATGCGTAAAAGACCAATGAAGCTAGGAGCGACAAGCATTTCATGTTGTGGTGAATGCATCAAAAGTTGACTCTGCCATTCAAACCATTGGTCACTACCAAAATCTTGATTCATGGAAAGTAAAGTGTTGTCGATATCAAGCACAAAAAGAAGTTCATTTGTTGGCATTTTTTTTATATCTTGTATCAAATTTTCATGAATCAACTGAAAACGATCTGTTTCAATGACAGCAAGAGCTAATGTCGCATGTAGAAAAAAATAGAATAAAAAAGAAAAAAAAGGCAATAAACTTAATTTCATAACGCCTGCTCCAATTCATCTCAATCGCAGTCTATAATTAGTAGCTACTGCAAAACTAATAACCAATAACTGATAGCTTTTTCGAACAAAACATTAATATCTGATTTTATAAAAAATTTTCAAGTTAAACATTTGATTGCTCGGTTTCACGAACAAACTAACGCAATAGGCAAAATTTGAGTATTCAATCAATTTTAAATAAATTTTAATAGCTTTTCAATAAATGACTGTTTCAAACAATTTAAATTTGTTCCTTTACACTGTCATTCAAACATGCTAACCTACTGTAACAACGAAATAATTTTCTAATGGAGAGGTGGCCGAGTGGTTGAAGGCGCACGCCTGGAACGCGTGTAAGGGTCACAAGCCCTTCCAGAGTTCGAATCTCTGTCTCTCCGCCAGTTATCTCTTGATCCACTTCGCTCCTCGCCCTTTTCCAACCATTTTAATAATTTTTTCTTTTTTCATTGCGGCAAGTACTTTTTTTATGAGTTCACGTTCTATTGTAGGATTGAGTTTAATTATATCTGCCACGGAAAATGGAAGTGTAAGAGCAAAAACAGTTTGGCGAATTATTGCACTCATATTATCGCCAGTTGAGGACTGCTCTACTTTATTTTTAAGTTCCTGATAGGCTGTCTTAATGATTCCAAGAAAATGATGCCACCATGAGATATGGTCATGTTTGGCATCAAACCAATTTAAAGAAGATTTTTTCAGGGCTTCGTAATATGAATCTTTTGTTTCCTCAACAATTCTTTCGAGACTGATATACCTTCCTACCTCAAACCCATGCTGATAAAGCAGAAGGAGCGTAAGAAGGCGGGATATGCGCCCATTACCATCGCGGAATGGATGGATACAAAGAAAGTCCAGAATAAAATTAGCGACGGCGATCAGTTCAGGCAGCTTATTGTTATTTATTACATCGTTATAAGCAAGGCAAAGCTGTTCGATATATTTAGGAACATCCTTTGGTGAGACCGGCGTGAACCTGATAATCCTGTCTCCATTTGATAAGATTTCAATAATGTCATTATTTCTTTCCTTCCATTTCCCAGCATCAAAGGTCATACCTCCTTGCGCCAACTCATGTAATTTTTTAATGGACTCGGCATTAATACTGATTTTCTTATAATTGCGATGTATGTGATCAAGTGCCCGCCTGTAGCCAACAATTTCTTCTTCCGGTCGATCCGTTGGTTTCATTTTACCAAGGACAAGTGGAACCAGACGCTTTTTATCAACCTCAACGCCTTCGATCCTGTTTGATGATTCCGCACTTTGAATGATGGCATACTCTTGAAGTTTTTCCATCACTTCAGGTCTCACAGTTTTCCACATTTCCTGCATACCACGGGCTTCTGCACACTGGGACAAAAACCAAGTCGTAGCAGAATTGAATCGAGCCGATTTTAAATATTGCTCACTAAATGAATTCATCACTTTCCCCATTCATTCCCCATTTTAAATTATCTTACCCAATTTGTCAAAGGTACTTTAAGTTTGAGACCCAGAATAGAGCTGAAGTGCGGGTGTTAAACTAAAGGGTTTGTATATCTCAATTTGAGACAATATGGTGGGATTTCCGATAAGACAAAAAAGAGATTCTACTATACTATAAGACTCCCAAATCTCGTTTTTTTAAGCAAATTTATCATTACGC
>CAYMLA010000081.1:0-9236 GCA_964390785.1 uncultured Bdellovibrionales bacterium
AAATGTATATTTCATAGTAACAACTGTTCTTATTTCGCAACAGCCACTATTTAGTCATTCATGCGCTGGCCGATCATGTATAATGCCAGAAAAACAATGTTTCGAAAAATGATCAAAGAAACGATCAGCGTGGAATAAATTTGACACCTGTCGTGACAGTTTTTGCTATCTTCTCAGTCAGAATATAAACCATGTAATTTCAATGGTTTAATTTCAAATTTTTGGCACTTATATTGAATATCTATTTATTATAGTAAAATTTTTGTTTAAAAACCGAGGGATATCTATTGTTTATTAACCATAAGAAACTTTTTATGTTAAAACAAAGTAAAAACAATCACTTTTGTTTTTCATTCTTAATTTCTGTTTTGTCTTACACATTCACCTTTCTTATTATAAATTCTTATCATTCAACTTCTTATTCTGTTGAATCGATATCCCCACCTCGTCTTGTCACTACAAAAAATTACACTCAACCCGTTCCAAGACCGCCGAATATGATTGATAATTCTACCGATCCTATGCGCCTACGGATTGCTCCACCCCCAAAAAAAACAACTCTTCCGTTTTACCCTCGTCCACCTATTGAGGAAACGACAAGTCCGCCTCCTCCACAATTCGCTCCTCGTTCCAACTATCAAACATTTAATTATCCTCCGTCCATCCCATCCAACAACCGAAATGTCCCCCCGCCTCCACCAAATTTTGCTCCTCATTCACGCCAAGCTCCAATACCTAATCCTCCACCACAAATTGCTTCTCGTCCAATTGATCCTATTAAAGCAGATAATCCTATTCCTTCTTACGAATCCACACAAACAGCAAATAATGGAATTTCCAATCCCAATGCAACTTTTAATACTAGTACAAATATCAATCCATTACCTATCGTGCATCAAACTGAATCACATATCATGCGTCAAATAAACATGCCGACACAACACGAAAGACAAACTGAAGCAAGCTTAGCCTGCGAAGATTGTGAATATTTTCAAAACATTCTTCCAGAAGCACGGCCTATTACAAATGCTCGAATTGCCATTAGCGAAATTCAACAAATAACAAATATGCCTGAAGGTAAACCCACCGTTCGTGTTAATATGCCACGAGTGCAACAACCCGCAGCGCCAGCACCTTCGAGCGAAATTACATATATAAACCCAGTACAACCCAACAGAGCAAACTTAAGGACTCGCATATCAAGTCCTTTTGGCTTTCGAAATACAAGCCTATCAAACGCCTCCGCAAATCACAAAGGAATTGATATCGCCATTAACGGAACAGAGGGACATCCTATTGTCGCCTCTAGAGGAGGCACAATTGAAAAGATTGTGACTAATTGTAACAATAGGGACAGTTTTTGTGGTGGCAAATTAGGCAATCATGTTATCATCCGACATGAAGATGGACAGGCAACACTTTATGCCCATTTACAAAATAAATCTAACTGTACATTAAACATTAATGAGAGCACAAGAGTAACGCAAGGCCAACAAATAGGCTGTATGGGACGAACTGGAGTTGCTAGTGGGCCTCATTTGCATTTTGAAATATTTACTGGAAATCATCCTAATAATAAAAGGAACTTTGATCCTGAATTATATGTTAGAATGAATTAAAACGAGAGGAATTTAAAATGAGAAAATATCTTAAATTATGTCTTTTTAAAAAAATTATTTTGTTTGTTTTTTTACTATCTTTTTCTCTTCTTGCAAACAGTAGAATAACTCAAAGTGGATTTGATAGTCACATTCTAAATGATAATACCGTCAAAGAATATTTAAAGAACTCAAAATACAAAGGATACGAAATAGAAGATTATTTTATTGAATTTAAAAACAAGTGCGAATACACAATTAAGAAAGGCAAAGAATCTGGCAAAATCAAAATTGACATTAATAATAATTTTTGCACTTGCTTAGGAAATGAAGTGATTTCATATTGGCTCGAAAAGAACGAATTTTTAATTTATAAAACAATCATAAGCCACTATTTAACCGATATCACCAATTCTAATTCTCACATTCAAACAATTATTAACAACCATCCAGACACTTCCGATCAAGAGTGGAAAGACTTTGTATCGCTTGAAGAAATTAAATTTCAAGAATCATGTTTACAAACAACTTCGGGTGAATGAGATGTCTTTTGAAAAATTTTAAGCCTCCAATGTGGTGGTGACACGACAAAAGGCCAATCAAAGAGTCAATTTTGTTTTAACTTACTGATTTATTGAGAAAACAATGAACGGTCGTTGATTTGTGGTCATAAATTTAGTTAAACTAAAATTCTAATGAAGCACAAAATACTCTTAGTCGATGACGAAACTGACAATTTAGACGCTTTGGAAAGACTCTTTAGAAAAAAATATTGCGTCCTTAAAGCGGAATCTGGCCTTTTGGCTCTCGAACTTTTATCACAAAATGAAGACGTCTCTCTTATTATCAGTGACCAAAGAATGCCTGAAATGTCGGGAGTTGAATTTCTTGAAAAATCACAAAAAACACATCCCAACACCATTCGGATCCTTCTCACTGGATACACTGATATTGACTCTGTGATTTCAGCAATAAATTCTGGACAAATTTATCGATACGTCACTAAACCTTGGGATTCAAATGATCTTAGCTTTGCGGCAGAGCAAGCCATTGAAAAATATGAACTTATTTCAGAATTAAAAAAGAAAACCGTTGATTTAAAAAAAGCACTCGATGAATTAAGCACTTTGGATAAAGCCAAAGATCAATTTATGATTCTCATTAATCATGAATTAAAAACCCCCTTAACTTCAATCTTAAGTTTTCTTCAAATCTTACAAGAAACTCCATTAAGCGACGAACAAAATCATTATTTGGATCGAATAGATAAAAGTGCAAATAAACTCAAACAAATCATTGATGATGTATTAATTATGGTTCAAGCAGAAGCCGGATTAACCCCAATTAATCGCTCAAAAATCAGCTTAAATCAGCTCATTGATCCTCTTCCTGAACACTTGACTCAATTTGCAAAAAATAAAAACCAAACTCTTAAACTCAATATAGAAAATGAAAAGAATATTCTAGACAAAACAACAATTCAAAATGTTCTTTATCGATTAATTCATAACGCCATTAAATTTGGAGATTGTGATTCAGAAATCGAAGTGAACATAAAAAGAGACAAAGACTCGATTCTTTTTCAGATTCAAAATAAAGGCCCTCAAATTTCTAATGACATGATCGATAAAGTTTTAAAACCATTTACACTTGATGAAAACAGTATGAATCATAGCCAAGGAATGGGACTCGGCTTAAGCGTTTGCCAATCTCTGCTCAAGCATCAAGGCTCACAATTACAAATTGAAAACAAGTCCCCCTTTGTCTTTGTCTCTTTTAACATAATCCTCGAACCCTGTAGTTCATAACAGACTCTTCATTTGTGCCTCAAGTCTTTGTAAAATACGACATTCGAATCCCACATACAAATTCTCAATCGAAATTTTAATTCATTATTTCATTTAATTGCATGCCTTTCCCTCATCTTCTGTTGTCTTTTTAACATTTTAGTCACTGTTTTGCCACTTACCATGAGAGGCCACAAAAAAAACAGCAAACAAAAATCAACCCAAAGCGGAGACCACGTTATGAAAAACAAAACCCTCGTTCATTATTTATTTCTTTTTGTCATTTTTTTACTCATAGAATTCACAAATCAAACCGCACGATCAGAACCCGAAGTGATTCATTTAAGTCGAGGAAAGCGTCATTTGTTAAACATTTCACCTGGTCAAACCGTTTGGGCGAACACCAGAGAATTTATTACTCTTAATGATCTTGGAAACCAAATTCAAATCACCGCCAAAAAAATAGGAACAACAGAATTAAACATTGGACAATTGCAATACCAAATCGAAGTGATCGGGAAATCAACCCTATTAACTTATTTAAAACTTAATCATCTTTTAAAAAAAATGATGGGACTAAAAGTTGAAATTGCAAATAATGAAGTCCTCATAAAAGGAGAACTTCTTCGATTAAGCGATCTATTTCTCATTGCCTCTGAATGCAATGATGATGACCAATACAAACTCAAAACCAAAATCGACCCTCAACTCAAACAAAAATTGATTCTAGCACTGAATAAAAAACTCTTTAATCAAAATTTATCCCCACCCGATTGGTCATGGTCTTCTTCAGCGATTGCTCAAATTCCTGAAAAAACAAAATCTCTCCTTACTCAATATAAAAAATTTCTTATGCCCTATGGAATCGAAGTTCAAACTCACTCGAACACAATGGATTTAGTTCCACTTATTGAAATTGAAATTCAAATTCTTGAATTAAAAAAGAAGCTCTTTAGACGAATAGGCATTGGCCCGCCCACTTCATACCAAGCCTCTGTGCTTTCGGGAAACTCTCAAGTGAGTGTGTCTGAATTGCTTGTTAATTTAAATCTTCTCGAACAAAAAGGCATGGGACAAGTCATTGCGACACCAAAATTAATTTGTGAAAGCGGCCAAAAAGCAGAATTTCTAGCTGGAGGACAGTTTCCCATCAAAATTGCAAACTATCATGCCCAAGATGTCGTATGGAAAAAACATGGAGTCATTCTTCAAATTCAACCAGAAGCTGATCTTAAAGGAAAAATTCGTCTTCAACTGACCACTGAAATTTCAATCATTGACTCCTCTCAAACCGTTGATGGGATCCCTGGACTTAACACAAATCGTGTCCAAAGTGTTTTCAATCTCCCCCACAGTCAAACCATTGCACTGTCTGGTCTTGTTCGATTGGATCGAGGAAAATCCCATGAGGGATGGCCTCACCTATCGGGTTTACCAATAATTGGAAAACTATTTTCAAGCCAAGATTTTATCAATCAAAAAACGGAACTCGTTATTTTTGTTACACCCAAAATCATTCATCTCAATCAATACGAAGCTCCCCAAAAACCATTTGAATTGGAGTCGACATTATGAGCCAAGAAAACCAACAACTCAGTTTAACGGTCAATCAAATACAAAAATCCATTGATCAAATTTTATTTATTGAATCCTATGACACAAAAAACAAATTCATGTCTGAACAACTCAATATCGAACAAATAATCGAAAACTCAACACAATCTTTTCCAAACGAAACAAAAAAAAGAATTTACGATGAATTCTTGGGGCTTGGACCAATTTCTTCACTGATTGATGATGAAGAAATCACTGAAATTATCATTAACGGTTGGGACAAACTGTGGTTTGAAAAAAATGGTTGTCTACAACCTTATGATGACGCTTTTTTATCAGAACAAACTTACAATAACTTTGTTCATCGAATGTTTAAAAAATGCAATATTCAAACAACAATTAATCGTCCCTTTGTTGATGGAAAATGGGATCGACACCGCATTCATATTGTCGCTCATCCTGTGTCAGAGCAAGGTTTTCAAATTTGTTTTCGAAAACATCCTGAAAACACATGGACTCTAAGCAGCTTAGAACAAAACAACTGGGCTTCCTCTGATGAAGTCAAACAACTTAAATCTCTCATTCAAAACAAATCGAATCTATTAGTCATAGGACCAACAGGTTGTGGAAAAACATCTGTTCTAAATGCTTTTTTAAATGAAATTCAAAGCAATGAACGAGTGATTATTCTTGAAGACACTCCAGAACTTACAGTCCCCAACTCTGTCAGTAGTAAGCTTATCACTCGCATTGATCCAGGAGAAAACCTTAAAACCATCACGCTTGCCCACTTGGTCAAACAATCCCTCAGAATGCGTCCAGATCGTCTTGTCCTTGGTGAAATCAGAGGCTCTGAAGCTAAAGACCTTGCTCTGGCCTTATCAACTGGTCATTCAGGAAGCTGGGGAACACTTCATGCACAAAGCGCACAACAGGCTTTGATTCGATTAGAAATGCTTATCCAACTTGGTGCCCCCCATTGGTCAATTGAAGCCATTCGTTCACTCATCAAATTAAGCATTGATTACATCATTGTTCTTACCAAAAAAGATTCCGTTCGTCTTCTTGAAGGAATATACCAAATCACTTCACTTGAAAGATTTGGCTTTTGCATCGAAAAATGCAGTCATCATGTCTCCTCTTAAATTTTTTAGCAGACAAAAAAACGTTCGATTTTATAAAATCAATTTTTATTGGCAATACACGCGAACTCGCTCGTGATCGTTAACAACATCAATTTGCATTTCACTTAAAGCAGAAACAATTTCTTCTAAATTATTTGAATTGAGTTCGTTTAATTTAAAGTTAAGACCATGCTTTTGCATTTCGCTAGAAACTTTATCTTGAACATTTATTGGAATAAATGCAGCAAGCTTAGCTCCCGCCCTAATAAGTTGAAAAGGAACTTTGATGTTGACTTGATCTCCACCAGCTTTTGAAGATTCCACATTAACATAAAGATATTTTGCTTTTGTCGAAAGCGTTGACTCTGAAGCTTTGCTCTTGGTTTCTGAAGTATCAATGGCAGAAAGTAGTTTTTCTGCTTCTGATACTGAAATTTTTCCAGAGGCAAGCATTTCAAGAATTTTTTTTCTTTCTTCGGTCATTTAATCCTCCTAAGGTATAATTTTTGTTTTTATATCCTAACGCGAACTCCACTTCGTTTCGTCCGCAGTATACAGTTTTGAGTTTTCAGTTTCCTTCTTTTTAGTTTTTAAAATTTTAAATCTATTCCTATCGCATTCAGTCTAACAACAGCCACTAAGAAATTTTAATATACACAACCGAATTTGCGGAATTAACACTAATAATTACCCCCCGCAAAGCACAAATAAGCTGATAAATAATAAATAAAGGCTCAAACAAAAAAATATGAAATTTTCGAGATGAAAATACTTTATAAATAGAAATGAAAAACAAAAAAGGAATAATTAAAACAGCTAAAATAAGAAAAATAGGCCAGAGCAAAAAAAGAGGGAGCCAAAGTCTTAAGGGTTTTTTGTTTTTTTCTTGAATTTTTAAAACAAGAAAACAAGGAGGAATCATTTTTTTAACCTTTCTAATGCTTCGTTAACATTAATTTTTCCAGCTTCGAGTTGTTTAAGCACATCGCTCGGTTCTTCATATTTTTGTGAGCTGATTTCAATAGAATCAAATTTTTTAGCCAGTTGATTGAGTCGATTTTTAATTGTGGGATAACTAACTCCAAATATTTGTTCCATATCTTTTATTGAACCATGGCTTTGAATAAAGGCTGCGATAAAAGCTTGGTCATCACTGTTAAGATTAAAAATTGAGGGCGGTTCAAATGAACCTTGAATTCGAATTCCAGACTGTGGAAAAGAGACTTGTTCAATAATGATTTCTGAACCTTGGGCTAGTTCGATGATTTTTGACCAATCCATAAAACCTCAAAAAAGTTAATGTATTTCCTTAAATATATGAATAATATTTTAAATGTCAATTAAAAAAATTAAGTTTTTTAAAAATATCATTAAATTCAAGCTGGACGAATTTTTCTGTTTGTGAAACAATAGAAGAATGAATCAACCTTCTGTGGCTGTTATAATGTTACAGCCAGACTGCAATATGATTTGTCCTCACTGTATTACTGAGGAAAATTTTGAAATCATGTCATTTGATTTTTGCATAAATCTTCTTGATCAATTTAAAAAGCAAGAGGTTCAATCCATTGTTTTTGGAGGAGGCGAACCAACATTGTGGCCTCATGGTTTATTCTCTATTACTGAACAGGCTAAAAAAAGAGGTTTTCATGTGCAAGTCGGAACAAATGCGTTGGAGTTGCCTCAAGGTTTTGAATTTGAACGCTCCGTTGATAGATGGGTTTTACCCTTAGAATCAATGAGAGCTGAATTGCATAATCAAATGCGTCCCTGTTCGACAAATCATTTTGAAATCATAATGGATGTATTAAAGCGTCTTCAAGAGGCTGGTCGTTCGGTTACAATTTCAACTCTGCTAACACAAATCAATCAAAATGAATTAGATGCTATTTCAGAATTTCTTATTCGATACAATCAAATCAAACAAAACATTCATGCTTGGCATATTTATCAATTTTTACCTCTTGGTCGAGGGGGTAAAAAAAACAAAGATCAACTGATTTTGACTGAAACGGAATTCAATCAAAAGTTTAATTCAATAAAAAAGAAACCCTATTGTTTCTCGGTTTATCGTCGACTAAATATGTATCAATCGAAACAAGTTCAGTTTCATTCTTCTTAATTGATCCAGATATTTTAACCAAATTTATTGGCCTAAAATTTGCTGTTAAAGGATTAACAGTAAACAATTTTAGTTTAATATCGGAGGTTTAAAGTGAAACAAATATTAATCTGTAGTCTTTTTTTGTCAATGTCATTACCTATTTTGTCACTTGCTCAAAATGTTGGAACAGTAAAACAAGTCAGTGTGGCTCAATCAAAAATGGCCGTTTCTTTAACTGATCAATCCATCAATAATGGAGACTTCCTGATTGTCACATTTAAAAATGATCAACAATGCTCGGGAGAAGTGATTAAAATAAAAGATAAAATAGCAATGGTCGATTTATCTGATTGCGAAAAACTTTCAGAACTTAAAAAAGGTCAAACAGTTGAAAAAAGCCTTTTTGGAAATCAAACCAAACAATCCACTCATAATAATAGAGCAAGTGAAACCAGAGCCGAAATTAGTCCTTTTATAAGAGATTCTCACTTACCAACCATCAATGAAAGCTGGTATACCATGTGGGGACTTGGAGGAAATAAAATTAATTATAATGATTCTTCAACTCAAAAAGACGCTGATTATCTTACTGACGTTGCTTCTCGATCAAGTTACAATTTTGACTTTTTTGGTTTCTATTGGCCAATGTCTGATCATAAAACCATGATGGGTTTTATTGTTAATGCAGCTACTGATGCTTGGTCTACATCAACATTGAAAACATCTCAACGGTTGACTGTTACACATATAATTTATGGCTTTAGCACGCACCATTTTTTTGGCGCAAACATTGGTGATGGCTGGTTTATAAGAGGCGACATTGGACCATCTATTTCAAGCACATCATACACAAATTCGATTAGTGATGAAACATATTCTACAAGAACTGGAATTGGATTGCTTGGAGGTGGTGGTTACGGATGGGCGATTGGTCAAGAAACACGAATGCTTTTAGGGGGCAATTTAGCACATCGAAGTGTAAAGAAATTTTCAACAACAGTTTTGAATGTGAATCTTAACTTTTTATTTTAAAACACATTTCAGTGGCTGCGGCCTGATCTGAAGCGCG
>CAYMLA010000082.1:0-9231 GCA_964390785.1 uncultured Bdellovibrionales bacterium
TGTACGCCTCGTTCGATTTGAGCTCGCGCGCCTCAAATTTGACTATTTTGCAACAACCACTTAAAATTGTTTGTTGATCATGCAAGGCAGCGTAATTAAAAATTCAGTGCGTGAATTTACATGGTTTTGTGATAAAACAGAATCTGGAGATAGTTGGAAAATAGCCAATTTTGCAAGTGCATCCATTTAGAGGTTTTTGCAAAATTTGAAAAGGGATCCATTTTGACAACAGAGGTGAAAATGAAAAAAGAAGTTAGAATGATTGCCATATTGTTTTTTGTTCTAAGTTTAGGGGTGGTTGGTTGCGGAATCCAATCGATTCCTAAAGCAAAAAATGCTGTTGAAGCATCGACGGCCGAGATTATGAATCAGTATAAAAGAAGAGCAGATTTAATTCCCAATCTTGTTCAAATAGTGAAGGGTTATGCTTCTCATGAAAAGGAAACCCTACAGGCCGTTGTGGATGCAAGAGCAAAAGCAACTCAGACGACAATTGATCCCACTCAAATGACTCCTGAAAAGCTGAAGGCTTTTCAACAATCCCAGTCAGGTCTGTCTCAGGCTTTGGGGCGTTTAATGGTTGTCGTTGAAAAATATCCTGATTTAAAAGCAGATCGAAATTTTTCTGAATTACAAGCTCAAGTTGAGGGGGCAGAAAATCGAATTACTGTTGCTCGAACTCGACATATTGAATCAATCAAACTCTTTAATGATCTAGTTGGAGTGCCTCCTTCAAGTTGGACAAACTCATTGTTTTATCATTATGAAAAAATGCCTCAGTGGGATGTCGTTCAATCTGAAAAAGAAGAAGTTCAAAAAGCTCCTGAAATTGAGTTTTAAACTGTTTTTAAGAAATAATTGTTGAATGTTTTTTTTGTGAGAAGTTAAAATGCCTTTTTTTTGGATTAAGTTAATTTTTATTTTTTTAATATTAAATGTTTTTTTCAGTGGAGCACAATCTGAAGAATTCAGTGTTCCTCCATTAACAGGGCCTGTTATTGATGGAGCAAAATTATTATCATCTTCAACTCAAAATGAGCTATCAAGTATTATTATTGCTTTAAAGAAAGAAAATAGGGCTCAGATTCAAGTTTTGACTGTTCCTCACTTGGGAGGATTAAGTATTGAACAAGCTTCAATTCAAATTGTTGATCAATGGAAACTGGGTGATGCTCAATTAGATAATGGTGTATTGCTTCTTATTGCTCGCGACGAACGTAGAATTAGAATTGAAGTCGGTCAAGGATTAGAAGGCGATCTTCCTGATGCTTATGCAAAGCGAATCATCACTGAGGATATTCGTCCATTTTTTAAATCTGGTGATTTTAACTCTGGTGTTTCTGTTGGTGTTTTTAAGATTGCTCAGTTTCTTTACCCAGATGTTCATTTGGATGATTTTTTTAAAGAAATAAAAAATGAGGTTTCGTCGTCGTCTACTGATCCATTAGGTTGGGGAAAAGTTTTATTTTTTCTTGTTTTATTTTTCTTTGTTGGTTTAAATCGATTTGGTCTTTTAGGACCTTTATTGTTGATGGGTATGACTGGAGGATTTTCAGGAGGACGTCGTTCTGGTGGTTTTGGAAGTGGTGGTGGACGCTGGTCTGGCGGCGGTGGTGGCTTTAGCGGTGGTGGAGCTTCAGGAGGATGGTAAGATGAGTATTCCTAAGTGGATTTCTAAGTTTATTGATGATGGTGATGTGTGTGATATTGAAAAAGCGATAAAGAATGCAGAATTATCTACTTCTGGAGAGATTGTTGCCGTTGTAGTTAGACGTTCTTCAACTGTCGGACATGTTTTTTTAACTTTATTTTGTTTATTTTGGTTGTTCTTTTTTGCTGTTGATGTTCATTTTTATCAAAATAAGTATTTTTCTTTTGGCAATTGGATTTGGTTTGTTTATTTTATAATAAGTTATTTATTTGTAATGAGTTTTGCTCGTTTTGATTGGATTCAAAGAGTTTTAACTCCTCAAGCAGATTTAGAAAAACAAGTGATGGATCGAGCTCAGCTTGAATTTTACCAGTCAAAAATTAAACAAACGCGTGATTCAACAGGGATTCTTTATTTTATTTCACTTTTTGAAAAAAAAGCTGTTATATTAGCTGATAAAACCATCTCAGATCGCTTGTCTCCTGAAACATGGAACAATGAAATTGAATTGATGATTGATGGTATAAAAAATGGAGAATTTGCAAAGGGGGTTGTTCAAGCTATTACAGATGGTGGAAATATTTTAAAAGAACATTTTCCAATTCAATCGGATGATATCAATGAGTTGTCAAATCAATTAATAATTAAGGAATAAATTTATGTCTGAAGTAAAAGATAAAAATAGTAATAGAAAGCATTTGTGTTTTCAAAAGGTTGGAGTGTTTGTTGATGCAGAAAATATTGAGCTTTCTGGCTTTAAACATCATGAAGGTCGAACCGATTATAAGAAAATTTTAGATCAATTAGGCGATCGAGAAATTATTCGAATTTTGTATTATAAGCCCGCTTATAAGGAAATTTCACTTGATTTTGAAAAGTTTTGGAGAAGTTTGGGAGGTGAAATTAAAAGGCCTCAAAAAAATGCGGATAGCTTTTTAATTATAGATGCCGTTACGTTAGCTGAAAAAATTGATGTTGCAATTTTATTTGGAGGAGATAAAGATTATCTTCCATTGGTTTGGTATTTAAAAGCAAAAGGGTGTGGAGTCGAAGTTTGGTCATGGCCTGAAGCGACAAGCCCAGAAGTGCAATCTGCAGCTGATTTTTATTATCCTTTAACAAAGGATTATCTGATTATTGAACAAAATGAAAATAATCGTCGGCCTTCGTCTACAGGCCACAAATCCAAAACAAATCAGCGTAGTAAAAAATAGAAGCTGCAAAACAGCCTAGTTTCTAAGTTGTTTATCTGGATTAAAGTATGGCAAATAGCCCATTTTTTGTTTTTTTTTAAAGTGTTTTTATTTATTTTCCGAATCGAGTGTAGAGCTTAAAGTGGAGAGATTATGGAAAATAAGAAGCTTTTTAAAGTTTATATTAAAGATGGTTCTGATGTAAGTGTAGAAAGGATTGAATCTGATCGGATTACTGTGGGACGATCTAAAGATTGTGATGTGAGTATTTCTGAAAAAGGGGTTTCTCGTGAACATGCAGTGATTTGGTTTGATGACGGTAAAATGTTTATTCGAGATCAGAATTCATCAAATGGAACAACCGTTGCTGGTGTACAGATTAGGCCTCAGGAACCATTTGAACTTCAACCAGATGTGAATATTATTTTTGGAACTTCAAAAAAAATACTTAGTGTTGAATTTTTAAATGAAACTTTGTTAGAAAATATCATTCGTGAAGGCGGAAGTAGTTATGAATTAAGCCGAACACAAAAAATTTCACCAAAAAATATCCATGATGACCAACATGATGATCAAGATGATATCTTTGATAATTCAAAAGATGATCAAAAAGAAAATAATGATTATTCAGATTTGCCTGAGAATATTCAAATTTCAAATGAGCATGATGGACAATTTGAGCAAAAGGTTTCCGACTCGATGACTCATGATTTACATACTGAACTTGATAAGGCTAAAAGTATTTATGATTCTCAAGAAGAAGAGGCCGATTCACAAGATAATGAAGATTGGGTTGATCCGGAAGAAATTTCAAGTCAAAAGAACAATTCTTTAGTTGATAAAAATGTTGAAGAATATGGTTTTTCTAGTCTTAGTCATGAATTAGAAAGTTCAGTACAAATAAAGAATGATATAGAAGTTCCAATAAGTGATTCGTTGTCATTTAAAGATGATTCAAAAACATCACAAAATTTTCGTGCTAATAATCAAGTTAATGTTGAAAATGTTAATTTAAATAAAGTTCAAGAGGAAAAAGAACATGCAAATGAAATTTTAATTGATGCTCAAAAGCAGGCTACAAAGATATTACAAGATGTTCAATTTGAAGCGGATGAATTGATTAATAATGCATTTAAAAAAGCACAATCTATTAGAGATAAAACAGAAAAAAATGTTGAAGTTGTTTTAGATCGTGCAAATCAACTGGCTAAAGAGATTAGATTGAAGGCTCAAACAGAAGTGTCTAAAATTATACAGTTGTCCAATGATTCTGCAAAAAAATTGAGAAAGAAAAGGGAATCTGATTTTGAAGCTCTTTATGATCAGTATAGAAATAATTATGCTCAATCAATAGAAAAGGCAGAGCGAAAATCAGAACAAATTCTCGATGAAGCTCAAGTTCAAGCACATGAAATTAAAATGAAAGCTCAATCAGAAGCTGAAATAATATTAGACAATGCTGAAGTAAAAGCACTTGATCTTCTAAAGAATGTTGAATTGAAGAAAAATCAACAGGCAGAAGAGGAACAAAAAATACAAAATGAAATTTTAAAGAATCTTAAAGTAAAAATTGATACTCACGAAGAAAGAAAGGATTATTTAATTAAAGAACTTAAAAAATTAAATCAGGCTCTAGTTGATAAGAAAAAAGACTATGAGAGATTTGAGAATATTTTGAAAGAAAAGATGAAACAAATGGAGATAATTGAGAATAAGGTAATAAATCATAAAAAAAAAGAAACATCAAGTAATGATCTTACGGTTAAATCCGTAATGAATAATGATGAATCCATCAGTAATGGTGATTTTGAAGATCAAGAAAATCAAGAAAATTATTCTAATGAAGACCATGAAATTGATGATTCTGAATTTAATTTTAATGATGAGCTTGAGGGTGAAACTTGGTCAGTTCAAAGAGAGAAGAATGAAGTTGTTGATGACGATAATTTTGAAAATGAAAGTGACATACCACCACCTCCTCCAATTCCAGAGGGTTATCGGGTTGAAGAAGAAGATGAAACAAATCAAGATGAAACCGTAAATGACGAAGAAAATAACGAAAAAAGCTTGTTTTCTCTATTTAAAAAATCCAGTTAGCACACAGAGTTAATTTTTCTTAAAGCTCAGGTCTTAACAAGAACATTCGAAGCTGATCAATGTTTTTATTTGGTAAAATTTTTAAATTTCTAATGTCATCACCAGAACTAACAATATACCCAAAGACTTCTATTGGATGAGGAGTTATTTTTAATAAAATTGTAAGAGTCTGATTTGTTTTAAATGTGAGTGATTTTTTAAGTTTGAGTCCAGAAAGCGAGATGTTTTGAGTTGTGTTGATAAAAATTCTTCCTTCATGGCTTATGAGAACTGTTATTTCTTTTTCAAAACGTTTTGAAAGGCGTTTATCAATTTCACTGCATGAAATATCTTTTGTTAAGGGATTAATTTTGGCTAAAATTTGTTGGCTTGCTTCTTCGGGAAGTGGTGGAGGGGTAATTTTATTTGGATCTCCAATGATTTTGGGGTATTCAGATATAAGTTCTTTCCATTGAGAAAGAGGAGGATACCAAATAAGCCATTGATCAAGGTTAATTAGAGAAAAAGATAAAAGAAGACCTTTTAACTGACTTATTTCAAGTTTTTCAATGAGAACGCTAGATTTTTTATCATAGAGCCAAAAATAGAGAGTTGATTTAATTTTTTTTAATTTTTCATTTGTTGTCATGTCTCTATTTTGACTTTTAATTCCATTGAGAGGCAAGTTTTCATCGTAAAAGTTGACTCGAGGCGAAATGAAAGCGAGAGAATTTCACTTATCAGCAATTGTAAATTAATTCAGTTGGATTTATATTGAGTTTTTGTTATTACAGAGTCTTATCTAAGATTTTTATTTCTAGGAGGTATTTTCGTGGCTAGAACAACAAAGACAGAACCTAAAAAAAATCCAACAAAAAAAACAACGGGAAGTCCGTCCGTAAAAAAAGTTGGTGCTATTAAAAAGAAAAATACAACAAGAGTGTCGACTGGTAATCAATCCGCTTCTACAGAAACAACTTTACAAACAAATTCTAAATCGTCAAATTCGCCTTCATCTACAAAGCAAAAGGTTTCTCAAGAAAAATATCGTCAGCTTGTTGCAGAAGAAGCTTATTTTATTGCTGAAAGACGTGGTTTTCAATCGGGTGATGAAGCCACTGATTGGCTTGAAGCAGAGAAGGTTATTACACGTCGATTAGGTATCTAGTGTTTTGTATTGGCAAAAAGAGAGAGGCAATTTCTTAACGCATTTAATTCAATCAACGGTTAATGTAGAACAAGTTGAAATGAGTTGCGATGAGGCTGCTGTTGCTGTTGTTTTTGCTTGGCCATTGACTCAATGTGAACCTCATCTTTTTTTGATAAAAAGAACTATAAGGCAGACTGATCCATGGTCAGGTCATGTGAGTTTTCCTGGTGGAAGAAAGAACTATAATGATCAATCTTTATTGCAAACATCTATTCGAGAAACATTTGAAGAAATTGGAGTTAATTTATCCGATGAAGCTCAGTTTGTTGGTGCGTTAAAAGAAGTGATACGACATAATGAGCGTCTCTCTAAAACGATAAAGGTTTCACCTTATTTGTTTTTTTTAGAATCAGAAGTTAATTTTAAACTGGATTTTCAAGAAGTGGAAAAAGTTGTTCGAGTTCCTTTAAGTTATTTGTTAAATAAAAAATTTCAAGTTAAATTTTTCCCTTTGTCTTCTTGTTTTTTAATTGATCGTTTAAATGGTTGGGAATCAATTTTATATCAAGGTGAAGTGATTTGGGGTATTACGTTTGAAGTTTTATCTGCATTGATACAAGATTTAAAGGGGTCTTTAAAAATAATCAATGTTTAGATGCTGATTGCCGTAAACGAAACGAAGGGGGGTCCAAATTATGATTTGGTTTTATTTAATGATTTTTGGATCAATTGGAGTTTTTACTCGTTATTTGATTTTGCGTTCTTCAATTGCTGATTGGTATGGCTTTCCATTTGGGACACTGATGGTTAATGTGTTGGGGTGTTTTTTTATTGGGATCTTATTTGTTATAAATAGTCGTTCAACGTTGCTATCAGACAGTGTTCGACTTGCTTTGATGATTGGATTTCTAGGGGCATTGACTACTTATTCTAGTTTTGCTCTTGATTTGTTAAAATTGGTGGAAAAACAAGAATGGAATTTAGCTTTTTGTTATTTGGTTTTTTCTAATCTTTTTGGAATTGGAGGCTGTTTCTTAGGTGTTTGGTTAATGAGAAACATTATTCTGCGCGGTGCATGAATTTCTTACAAGAGCATGAAATTTTTTTATAAATTCAAATGACATATTGCAGCATCGCTGTTTTTGTTGTATAACCTAAGGCTGGGATTAATGAATTTTAAAATTCTATTCTTATAATAGTTGTTGTTAAATGGTCAAGGTGACATTTAGCAACACTCGTTCTTTTAATTAAGATTTGAAGGAGGGGTTCGGGTGTTTGATAATGAAGTTGAAACTGAAATTGAACAAGATGGTGTGACTACAGTTGATAAATCGGTTTTTAATGAAGATCTTTGTGAAGATCCTATTGATTTAGATGACATTGAAAATCTTATTGAATTATCTGAAGATAAGTTTCCTCGTTTTGCTTTGGCAAAAAATAAAGCTCGTTTTTTACGTATGGTGAGTTGGTATAAAGGAAAAGAAGAGTGGATAGAAGTTGCACCCGTTAGTGGTGTTACTCGTTTATTTAAGCAACAATCAAAAGATTTGGAGTCGATTAGAGCCAATAAAATGGATTATGAAATGGAACTTGAAACAGGGACTTTAACTCCATCCCAACGATCTTACCGTCGAGATGAGTTAAAAATGTGTCGTGTTCACGAAAAAATGGCCGTTCATTTGATTTCTAGACTTCAGTTAAAGATTAAATCAGGAAGAAGATAGTTAGTGGCTGCTGAAAAATAAGAAAATTGCAATTGATTCTGTATTGAAATCACTGGATCAATGGCAGAGATTTTTAAATTTATTTTCATTTTTTTTTATTTAATGTATAATTTTAATTGTGAAACCTATCCAATGTCGGTATTTTTCAGGTTATAAGCCTTGTAAACTAAATGTTCTTTGTAACGATCAATGTAAATTTTTTAATAAGCCGAGCCTTCGAATCCTTATTGTTCATCTTGGAGCTATTGGGGCTGTTGTTCGAGCGACAAGCTTGCTCAAACCCATTCATGATAAATATCCAAGATGTCATATCACATGGGTTACGGATTCTCCAAGCCATCATTTATTACTCAATCATTCAGCCATTGATCGATTACTCATTACCAATGATGAAGGTCTTTTAATATTATCAGCTTTATCTTTTGATGTTGCATTTTGTATTGATAAATCTTTAAAGGCGGCAGGTGTTTTGAGTTATACACAGTATGATCAGCTATTTGGATTTACGGTTGATTCATATTCTGGAGCAATTATTCCTGCTCAAGCATCAGCTCATGAATTGTGGGAGATTGGTCTCAATGATCAAAAAAAGTTTTTTGAAAATAAAAAATCTGAAGTTCAGTTGATGATTGAAGCTTTGGATTTAAACTCAAAAAATTGTCCAGAATATTGGATTGAATTAGCTGAGGCTGAAAAAGAAGAAGGACAAAAGAGACACCAAATTTGGAGAAATTCTCGTGATCTGGTCGTTGGAATAAATACAGGATGCGCAACAACGATTGCCTATAAAAAACCAACAATAACTTTTTTTAGAAATTTGATTAAAGAAATAAATAAAGAATTTAATGTTTCTGTTGTTTTATTGGGAGGACGTGAAGATACAGAAAGAAATCAAGTGATTGCTCAAAATAATAAAGTCATTTTGTCATCGACAACAGATGGTTTACGAGATGGATTGTTGAGTGTTTATGCGTGTGATTTGGTCATTACTGGAGATAGTTTAGGAATGCATATGGCAATAGCGATGAAAAAATGGGTATTAGCTTGGTTTGGGCCAACTTGTGAACATGAAATTGAATTTTATGGTAGAGGTATTGGGATTAAATCTGATATGGATTGTTCGCCCTGTTGGAAACGTCAGTGTTTCAAAGAAGTAAAATGTAATGAAAATATTGAGTTAGATTGGTTTATGAGTTTTGTTAGGAGCTCAATTCAAAAGACTTTAAGGTCGTTTAATCAAACTTTGGATTTGTAAATTATGTAGTGGCTATTTTGCAACAAGCACTAACTAAAACAATTCTTTTTAGTTTCCTTCTTTAGTGACAAATTTTTTGTCTATTAATGAAATTAATTCATTTTTTTTTTATCAAGTCAAAGAGAATTGGCTTAGATATGGAATAAAAGTTGCAAAATAAAAATTCGCTAAAATATTTATGG
>CAYMLA010000083.1:0-5658 GCA_964390785.1 uncultured Bdellovibrionales bacterium
CAAGCTCGCGGCATCATTCAAGATTATTTAATCGACTTTGAAAAAAAATTTCCTGACGAAGAAGGTAAAATTACAATTTCTCCAACATCAAAAAATAAAAATGAATTTAAAGCTGTTATCAAAACTCGTTATAATGGAAAAACCGTTATTTCATGCGGAAGCGGTTCTGATCCCTTAAAAGCTTTACGCAAAGCAACAGGAGGAACGTTTTCTCAAATTGAAACAATAAAAGGAAAAGATCTCAATCGACGACAAGACATAGAATTATTATCTGCATAAAAATCGTTTTAAACGTTTTATCAGATTAGGTACCCGTCCAATTGAAGGTTTTTAAAAACAAGTTTGGAATGCGCAGGCGTGTCGGTTTTTTTCAGTAAAAAAACAAATCTAAAATGACTCTATAAAAAAACTGATGCGACCTGCGGTCACTCATTCTGTACGATAACAATACGATGGCAATACGATAATAAAAAGCAAGATCAATGCCAAATTTTGTAAAAAATACAATTTAATAAAACTCTTTGCTCTCAAGCAAAATTCTTTCTAATGTAAGTCCTCATTTGCGTAATGAACTCACTAATGGCGGAACTCAAAGGAACTGCATTCGTGCAATGAACTCATTCGTTTGATAACTACATTTATTAACTGAAATTAATTTTTCTTATTAAGGGAGCGACAAAATGAAAATTTTATTTGTGTTATTTGCTTTATTTTTTTCACTCACTACATTGGCTCAAAGTGCTTTATCACCAATGCAAGCTTATGAACTTATCAATCAACTTGTTTTTCCTGAAAATTGTCAACTCACAAACATGACATTCAAAGCCAAACCTTATGAACAGCTAGAAATCACTGTGTCAAACCAAAACACAAATACCGAGCAAACTCTTGTTTTATTTGATGGACTCATCAGTAAAACCCTTGAATCAGGACAAACAGAAATTTCTTATCGTTATTCTTTAAACGATCCTGATTTTGGATCACGTTTTTTTGAAACATTTGATTTAGTCTATTCCTTAGTTTCAGGGCAATTTCATGTGAACTCCATCTCTTTCTACAGCTATAACGGCCAAATGGGTGGAATCAGCGAAATAAAAGAATTCAGTTGTCAATAACGGGAACCAGATAGTACAAGCGCCCCCAATTTTTAATGACCCCAGCATGTTGCTTGGCGACGTTTCCACTTCCCCAAAACAAATCAACGCGATCAGGACCACGAATCGCTCCCCCTGTGTCTTGATCAAAAACAAGCCGTGAGGTCTTAACCCAATTCTCAGGCTTATCCTGCAATGCTTCTGAAAAAACAGGCTTTTCAAACTCTAAATATCCAATAGCCCCTTTTGAAAAAAACAAGGGATCCGTTGCTATTGTTCGCCCCTCAATGGTCTCTGTTCCAAATGTTGTGATCGGATCACTTTCAAGAAGTCTAAAAAAAACATAACTTGGATTTTTATTGAGCAATTCATCTCTTTTATCCTCTGAAAGAGCGCGTAAATAAGATTCAATGGCTTGAAGGCTCATTTCTTCTTTAGGAATCACATCAAATAAAAACTTTCCAATCGGAACATAAGAATGACCATTTTGAGCGGCGTATCCAACTCTTATTATTTCATTCCCCACTTGAATTTGTCCAGAGCCTTGAATTTGTAAAAAAAATCCATCAATAGGATCAACCCAAGCGATCTCCAATGATTGATTTTTTAATTTTTTATCTCTTACAATTTCCTCTCGTGTATAATAGGGCACAATCTGCTTTTTTTTATCTTCTAATTCTACAAGTCGTCCTGAAAAATGCGCTTTTCTTGTTTGCAACAAACATTCATTTTGCAAGACTTGTCGTTCAGGAGAAACCTCAAAAAACGCTTTTTTTTCTATAAAAACAAAATCATCAGGTATTTTATAAAGCGGAAAATTCATTTTTTTTGTCGGCCGACGAGTTCCTTGTATCACAGGCTCAAAATAAGAGGTGATAAAAACTTCTCCCCAGTTTTTTTTCCCATAAACTTCATAAAAATTAAAATTATTTTTTATATAAGAAAAAACGGACTCTTGATCTGACGTCTGACTGAGATGCTTTTGTAACTGCTCCAACGAATTGATATAATCCGAGATTAAAATCTTTTCCGGTCCAAACTGAATAAAAGAATTCTCTCTTTCTGTTTTTTTAAAATGCAAAAGAAGATCACTAAGTCCCTTACGAAAAGAATCAAGGGGTAGATCATCGAAAATGATCTTATCGACTGAAACCTTACGCATTGCTTTGTTTTTATTCTTAATTGGCGGATGTGCACATTGAGTAAAAAACATTAAAATCAAAAGACATAAAGATCCTCGAACAAAAAAGGATGCCCTTTGTTTCGAGGATCTATAAGGAGCTCTCTGCATCAATAACATCGTGCGAACAGGTCCCTTCTATTTCTTCTGTTTCCATTTTCCATCTGATTCAATCCATGTTCCTGTTGGTGAACTTTCTTGAAATGACTTTGAAAAATTTTGTCGAATCATCACCAATTGCTCAGAAGTTAAATTATTGTCTTTTAATACTTGACGATAAAGAGCCTCTCGATCTGAATTTTCTTCTTTTATCAATTGATCTATTTTTTTCATAAGCAACGGTTTAATTTTTTCGGATTGTCTCAAAACAAGCAATCCTTGAGCACTTTCTCCTAAAAAACCGTTCTTCTTGTCTTTATCAATTTTATCCAAACGTTTTGCTTGTCTGACTTGAATTTGTTTTGCTTCGGGACTATCAATTTTAAACTGAGGCGATGCATGAGCTAAAATTCCGAATGAAAAAACAAAATTTAAAGCTCCTTGATCTTTTTTCAACGGATCGACTGTTTGTTTATCTGGAATTGTGTTTTTTTCTTCAGCTTTTAATTTATAAAGCTCTTTAACATAATCTTCTGTAGCCTGTTGCACAGCCCCTTCCGGAAAATTAACATTAACTGTTACACAGGAAAAACTCCAAATTAAACAAATAAACCCTAAAAAAATAAATCCTTTTTTAATAATTAAAGCATTTTTTAGATGTTTCATCATCCTCCTCCTTTTTTTGTTTCTTAGTTTCACTTTTGCCATCCACTGGATCTTGGGATTGTTCTTGTGTTGTCTGTGATTGCTTTAACCCTTCAAGTTGCCACAAAATATGACGAAACAACGCTAACATTCCACTCACGTCCAAAACGACAGGATAAGTTACACTCTTTAATGGAATTTTAAACCGTCTTCCATAAAGAATAAAACGCTTTTTTTCTTGTTCAACAATTTCAGCGGGGTCTAGAGTCTCAACTAATAGAGATTGACCTGATGAATAAACAGACAGCCCTGCATACTTTATATTATAACCTCCAATGATCTCACTTGGCCAGCCAAAGGCAAGCCAATTGATAAACTGAGGCATATTTTGAGTAAAGTCTTCAGGTGAAAAAAGCTGAACAAAATTTTTCATCGCTTGAGGAGAAAAAACCACCTCTTTAGATTTGTTTGGACTCAATTCTATCTTAAAGTCTAGCGAGCGTGGAATCTCTTGATAAAAAATCACATCACGAAGATATCCATTAATTTTTCCATCCATCTCTCCAAATTTTAGAAAAGAACCTACTTTTTTTAAATCAAGATCTCTCCAGTAAGATGAAAATTGAATTTCTTGCGAGAATTGACCTAAGTGCAAAAAACGCAAATGAGAAGTCTTAACCTGTCCTCCAAAGACATGAAGATATAAATCACCTTTTATTTCAATGCCCAAAGGAGATAAAACAATCGAATCAAAATCAATTGAAACAGAACCTTCTGGAATTGCATTGGGATCAATACAAAATGAATTGGACATTTTTTTTATTGAAATATCATCCACTTTAAAAGGAAACCTCAAAAACCATTCTAAAGAATCTCTAAAAGGATTAGCTTCAAAATAAAGATCAACCAGCTCTACTTTTTTATGAGCCAATTCAATCGTCACAGGCTTTAACTGTTGAGCAAAAATTTTCTTTTTATTTTCGACATTTAAAATTAAATCCTTAAACGAGAACTTTAACTTTTTGAATAAACCTGAAAACTGCTCGATATGTAAATTAAAGCCTTTTTTTTTCGTTCGAGTGATAAGAAAATCAATATTTTGAAAATAAACTTGCAAAGGACGAAATAAAATTTCTCCTTTTTCAAGAGACAAAAATTGATTCATTAAATTGAATTCAGAAGAAATAATTTCCATTGGTTTTTTATAATTAAAAAAACCTTGATAATTAGCCTTAAAAACCCCTCCAATTTGATCAAAATTAAAAACCTCTTGACCCCAACCCCCAAAAAAATCATTAAGATCTATTTCAATTTTTAATCCTAAAGGCCAAACAAGATCAGAAGTTGAAAATATTCTCCAATTTTTTAACTGAACCCAAGTTTTCTGAAAATGCTTAAATTCTAAAACAAAATTCTGAATGTCTTGCTTTGAAGAAAAATCCAAAACTCCGCTATAAAATAAACGATTGTCCTTCATCGGAATATCTAAATAAGTCTCATCAATGAGCACTTCTAATGAATTCAAAGCATGTTCCGCTTTAAACTCAACATTGTCATTAGTTAAATCAAAATAAAACTGACTTTTTAGGTCTGCTCCCATAACAGTGAGATTAATTCTTTTGTTTGGAGGCTCATCCGAATTCTTATGTCTTTCTAAAGAAAGAGAAGCCACATCAAGTCCAAATTGAAATTGAATGCTCTTTTTTTCTTCCATCGAGTTATTTATTTTCGTGTTAAAATGAATGTCTTTCAACGATACCATTTGATTGCGATCTTTAATCTCAAGCTTTGAAATTAAAAACTCAAAAGCAAAGTTTGAAAAATCCCCCTCTCCTTTTAAAGAAAAATCAATTAACTTCAATCCAAATTGAGAATTTTTAACTCGATTAAGCTTAATGCTTGAAGACAAATCTTCGTTTTTTAAATGAGCTATCCCTTCAAAATGATTTATTAAAAACCCAAAAACATCAAAGTCTTGCGGATTGACATTGAATTCTGCAAAATGAATCAGCTTCTTTTTAAAATCAAAGTCTAATTTAAATTGAGCCTTTAAAGACGACAAAAAATCAATGTCTTGCCGTTGACCTTTAAATAAAAATTCCCCATCAACTTCAATGCGATGAAAAATCTCACCAATTTTCCAAGAAATTGGACCTTTAATGGATAAATCGTAATTTTGATAGCCCAAAACCACATCAACATAAGTTAAATGTCCTTTAAGCAAGGCTATAAGATCAATTTTTACCTGAACGCTTTTAACTTCAACAACTGAATAGCGTTCAACAATCTCTTTAAAATAACCATTCAATCGAGATTCTAATTCTTTATGAAAATAAAATTGAATGCTAAAAAAAATAATAAGGAACAAAAAAATAACAATCAAAAAAACAGCACTAAACCACTTAAAAAGTTTTTTCAAAGCACTTGACCTTTTTTTAATGCTTTTTCTAATACTTTTTTCAAAAACGGTGCTGTTAAGCTTTTTTTGCTTTGCGACACCCGTTCCGGAGACCCTTCTGCAACCAATTGCCCCCCTTCAATTCCCCCTTCTGGTCCTAAGTCAAAAAGATAATCACATGACTTTAAAACATCAAGATTATGTTCCACAACAACTATGGTATTTCCTTTATCAACAAGCTC
>CAYMLA010000083.1:5668-9175 GCA_964390785.1 uncultured Bdellovibrionales bacterium
AGCAAAGAGATTAAATTTTGAACATCTGCAAAATGCAATCCTGTTGTTGGTTCATCTAAAATATACAGCGTTTTTCCCGTGTTGCTTTTACTAAGTTCTCGACTTAATTTTATCCTTTGAGCCTCACCTCCTGATAACGTCGTCGAACTCTGACCTAAAGTCATGTAATCTAATCCTACCTTTTTTAACGTGTTAATTTTACGAATTATATTTTTATGATTTTTAAAAAAGAACGATGCTTCTTCAACCGACATCGCTAAAACATCAGCAATCGAACGCCCCTTATATTGAACTTGAAGTGTTTCATGATTGTATCTCTTTCCACCACAAACATCACACTGAACATAAACGTCACTAAGAAAATGCATTTCAATTTTTATTTGCCCAGCCCCTTGACAATGTTCGCATTGTCCTCCTTTAAGATTAAAACTAAAACGCCCAGGCTTATATCCCCTCATACGGGCATCAGGATGCTGTGAATAAAGAGTTCTAACTAAAGGAAAAAGCCCAACGTAAGTCGCGGGGATTGATCGTGGTGTGCGCCCAATAGGTCTTTGATCAATTTCAATGACTTTATCCAAATAGTCCAACCCTTCTACCTTAACAAAGGGTAATGGGTGGGATTTTGATCGATAAAAATGCTGGGATAAAATTCGAAAAAGAGTGTCACTAATCAAACTGCTTTTTCCACTGCCTGAAACTCCAGACACCCCAACTAAACATCCTAAAGGAATTTTAATGTCAATATTTTTTAGATTGTTTCCACTGGCTCCAATAAGCTTTAAAAATGAATGACTCTTTGATCTTCTTTTTTGAGGCACGGGAATTTGCAAAGTTCCACTTAAGTATTGCCCTGTCAAACTCACCTTTGATTTTGCAATATGCTCCGGAGTCCCCGTAGAAACAACATATCCTCCAAGAACACCCGCTCGTGGACCAATATCTATAACATGATCACAGGCTCTAATTGTTTCTTCATCATGCTCAACAACCAAAACCGTATTGCCCTTTTTTTTTAAATCCTTAAGCACCTCAAGCAATCGAAAATGATCTCGCGCATGTAAGCCAATACTAGGCTCATCTAAAACATAAAGAACACCAATTAAAGACGACCCCACTTGAGAAGCCAAACGAATTCGTTGAGCTTCTCCTCCTGACAAAGTTCGTGTCGGACGATTTAGGCTAAGATAATTCACTCCAACTTTTTCTAAATAAACCAAACGATCAACAATTTGTTTTATAATTTTTTCAGCTACAAAACTCATTTTTTTTGATAAATTAAGATTTTCAATATTTTTTTTCAATTCAAAAATAGATTTTTCACACCACTCAAAAATATTTTTCTCATTAATAAAAACATTTAATGATTCCAGTCTTAATCTTTGTCCCTTGCAATCAGGACACAAAGACATCGGACGATCAAATTCAGATTCTTCAGAATCTTCAGTTTTGTTCTTCTTACTTTGGACATTCTGGAATTTAACTTCATACTGATAGCTTAATGATCGAACCCCCTCATGATCATTTGATGATTCATGCTCAATGATATCTAATGTTCCCAAACCTTTACACGTTGGGCACGCTCCTCTTGGATTGTTAAAGCTAAACAACCTTGGCTCTAATTCTGGATAGCTAAAACCACATTCTGGACAAGCTAAATTCTGAGAATAAGACTTTCTTTTTCCTTTAAACTCTTCAAGAACAACTTGACCTTTTCCCCATTTTAAAGCTGTTTCCACACTCTCTTTAATACGAGAATGAAGTGACTCTGTAAGAATCAATTGATCAATAATTAAATCAATATCATGAGCTTGACTTTTTTTTAGTCGGGATTGCCCTTCAAGTTTAACCATCTTTCCATTGATCTTGGCTTTCTTAAATCCTTTTTTAAGCCAAAAAAGAAATTCTTTATAAAACTCTCCCTTTTTTTGCCTTACCATAGGAGCCATTAGATAAAATTTAGTCCCTTCTGGTAAAGACAGTATATCTTCAACAATTTGATCAACAGATTGTTGAGCAACAGGAATATGATGTTTGGGACAATGAGGAACACCAACTCGCGCAAAAAGCAATCGCAAGTAATCATAAACTTCAGTCACTGTTCCTACTGTTGAACGTGGATTTGAACTGATTGATCTTTGATTAATGGCAATCGATGGAGAAAGACCTGTAATCACATCAACATTTGGCTTTTTTAACTGATCAATAAATTGTCGAGCATAAGAAGACAAACTTTCAATATAACGACGTTGCCCTTCAGCAAAAATAGTATCAAACGCTAAACTGGATTTACCACTGCCACTCAATCCTGTAACAACGGTAAAACAATGATGAGGAATATCGACATTGATATTTTTCAGATTATTTTCACGTGCACCACGAACTTGGATCTTTTTTTCCATCTTAAAATTCTAATCGAGTGGTTGTCAAAAAACAACCACTCGTCATATTTTCTATAAAATCATTCTATTTTTTGTCAGGCTTCACGTCAGGCTTTAGAATTTCTAGTAATTCGACTTCAAAAATTAAAACTGAATTTGCAGGAATGCTTGGACGGCCACGTGACCCATATCCTAGTTCTGGAGGAACGAAAAGCTTATATTTAGAACCAACCTTCATTAACTGTAAGGCTTCAGTCCATCCTCCAATCACACCATTGAGCATAAATTCAGCCGGCTGATCTCGTGTATAAGAACTATCAAATTCAGTTCCATCAACAAGAGTCCCTTTGTAATGAACCTTGACCTTATCCTTTTCAGTAGGGATTGCTCCTTCGCCTTCTTTAAGAACAGTGTATTGTAATCCTGAGTCTGTTACAACAACGCCTTCTTTGGCTTTATTTTCTTCTAAAAAGGCCTGAGCTTTTACCGTATTTTCTGCTGCATCCAGCTTTTGCTTATCCATCATTTTTGTTCTCATGTCTTGCATGGCTTTTTTCATTTCTTCAATGGATAAACGACTTTCTTTTCCTTCCATAACATCAAGAATAGACATTTTTAACACATCTAAATCAACTTCTGCTCCTTGATTTTTAAGTTCTTGTCCAATTTGTTGGCCTAATACATAACTAAACTTCTGCTCATCCGTTTTTAAATCGATATTGCGCTTATTACACCCCCCTAACAAAAGGGCTAATGAACACAAACCTAAAATGAAAAATCTTTGATGCATAACCTAATCTCCTTTCCTATTTGATGACTGTTGCTAACCTCTAATCAACAGCTTTATTTCTTAATTCACGAATCATTATTTAGTGGCTGCTGCAAAACAGCCAACTTTTTAATTTATAATGGTTGTTGTTAGTCACTTATCAACTTGCTTCCGCACTCAGAACAAAATTTTGAACCCGTCTTTATTTTTTCTTTGCAATTCGGACAAAGATCATTCTTTTCTTCTTCTTTATGCTCTTCTGGTTGAGTTAAATCAACAAACCCAAGCTCATTCCATTGATTAATTTCATTTATAATTTTCCAGTGAGAACAAATGTTGCCAAATTCTTCCTTATTA
>CAYMLA010000084.1:0-9140 GCA_964390785.1 uncultured Bdellovibrionales bacterium
TTAAAGTTAATTCTCGTTCTTCATCATATTTTTTTATAAAAGGCTTTCCCGTTCGAGCTGTTAAAGGCCAAGAAATTGAACGAACATCATCCCCTGGGACATACTCTCTAAAATCAGCAAAAGTCATCCCTTGACCTTTAAACATCGTATGATATTGACCTGCAAAAAGGTTATTGACTAGCTTGCGCGTATTAATGTCGAGCAATTTAACCTTTTTTTTGATTTCTTCTGGAAGTTTCAATTAAGGCACCTCAATTTGATTCAAAAGTTCCTTAACAACATCATCACCTTTAACATTTTCCGCTTCTGCTTCATATGTAAGAATCAAACGATGTCGAAGAACACTATAAGCAATCGCTTTTACATCGTCAGCCGTCACATAGCCTCGTCCTCGAATAAAAGCATGAGCTTTTGAGGATCGAATCAAGCTGATTGTTGCTCGAGGAGAACCTCCAACGGCAATTAAATCAGCCACATGCCCCAAACCATATTCGTTCGGTTGTCGTGTTGCCATAACCAATTCAACAATGTAAGTTTTAATTTTTTCGTCAACATAAATTTGATCCGCTCGTTCAGATGCCTTTAGAAGTTGTTCTCTTGAAATCACCGGATTAATTTTTGGGACTTCGTTAATAGACATTCGATTTAAAATTTCCATCTCTTCTGATTTTGTCGGATAATCAATTAAAATTTTAAACATAAAACGATCCATTTGAGCTTCCGGAAGAGGGTAAGTTCCCTCTTGTTCTAATGGGTTTTGAGTGGCCATCACTAAAAATGGTCGATCCAATTTGTAAGTTTGATCTCCGATTGTAACCTGCTTTTCTGCCATGGCTTCAAGCAAAGCACTTTGAACTTTTGCTGGTGCACGGTTGATCTCATCGGCTAAAACAAGATTTGTAAAAACAGGTCCCTTTTTAGGAGAAAACTCTCCCGTTTTAGGGTTAAAAATCATTGTACCAATAAGATCCGTTGGCAAAAGATCGGGGGTAAATTGCAATCTTTGAAAATCTAAGCTAATGGCTTCACTAACAGATGAAATTGTTAATGTCTTTGCCAAACCAGGAACCCCCTCAAGAAGAACATGCCCTCCGGTGAGTAAGCCCATGATGATTCCTTCTAACATTTCTTTTTGCCCAACAATGACTTTTGAAACCTCATTCATCATTTGTCCAACAAATTGGCTTTCTTGTTTAATAGCCTCATTTAAGGCCATAATATCAATTTGCACAGTGTTTCCTCCTTTTGACTGGTGGACTACGAGTATAAAACAACCCCTAGAGGCTGTTGCAAAACAACGAACTGGCAACAGCGACTTCCCCAGCATTCGCTCGAAAAATTAGTATAATTCAATAATCTCAATAAAACAAAAAGGTAACGACTCTCGACAAGAGAAGAAGAGTTTGAGGATGCGGTGCAAAAATTGTTGAATTCTTCTTCTAACACATCAGGGACTCAGTTAAATTGAATGAATGAACTTTAGAATTTGGGTCCTTATTTTTTTGATTTCTTCTCTTCTTTTATTTATAGGCCAATTTTTAGCTGGACGTTATGGCTTAATGATTATGGTTATTGTTTCCATTGTATTTAATTCTTACCTTTATTTTTTTAGTGCAAATCTCATTTTGCGATTGCTCAAATGCAAAGAACTTGATGGACAAGATTCTTGGCAACTGTCTCAGCATGTTGAACATTTGGCGCAAAAGGCGAGACTGCCAAAACCACGAGTTTTTATCATTCAAAATAACACACCCACATCATTTTCACTTGGACGAAACCAATTTAATGCTATTATTATTTTATCTGAAGGCTTACTTGATAAATTTAATGCGGAGGAAATTCGAGCCGTTGTTGGACATGAAGTCGCAAGAATCAAAAATTCTTATATTTTTGCGTTTACATCCCTCGCCTTTCTTGCCTATATATTAAACAGTTTTGGCCATTTTGGGGATAAAATTTTACCCTGGAATTGGAGAAAATCGAAACCCCATTTACTTATGACTTTATTTTTTCAAAATTGTCTTTGGTTTATTGTGCGTCTTATTATATTTCCGCAAAATTATCATTTTAATGATCAAACGGCGAGCCAGCTTATTGAAAGTTCAAAAGATTTGGCTTCAACCATTTGGAAACTGGACTCCTACGCACACACAAATCCTATGAGCATTTTGCCGACAACAGAATTTTTATACATCGTTAATCCCTTAACTTCTGAAAGATCGAATTGTCATTTTAATTTTCATCCAGAACTTGAGGATAGAATAAAAAAATTAGTGGGATATTTTCCAATCTAATAAAACACTCCTCTTATTGACAATTGTTAAAAGTACCTCACACTAACAGAGTGGATGCTGCAAAACAGCCACTAGAAAAACAGCGAATTCTAATAAAGGAGATTACATATCATGTCAGAAAAAATAGAAGCTTCGTTTTCAGCACTTGTTATTTCAATTGCCTCTAATGCTGCAATGTATTTGGGCTTAAGTCCAAATCCAATGACGGGGAAAAATGAACCCGATTCAAGAATGGCTCAGTTTAATATTGATCTTTTATCCATTTTAAAAGAAAAAACAAAAAACAATCTTTCTGAAGAAGAAAATAAACTTATTACTTCGCTTGTTAATGATTTACAAATGAAATTTGTATCAAACAAAAAACCTCATTAAGGAGTCTTTTTATGTTAAAAAAAATTTCCCAAATTAAATCGAATCAAATTGTTTTCCTTATTTTGTTTTGTGTCTTTTCAGTTGGATTAAGCAGCAATGCTGTTAGTAAACTTAAAAAAACAGACCCTTTACCCGCTAATCTGTTTGTTGAACTCAATAAAAAAGTAAATCCTTCCGTTGTAAACATTTCGACAGAAATTGTTCCGCACTTAAGAAACCCTCGATACAGAGACCCCATGCTGGATCTTCTTGAACAACTCTGGGGGCAAGATTTTAATCAGCAATTTCAATTGCCTCAGCAAAGACCAAATGCACTTGGAACTGGATTTATTATTCGAGAAGACGGTCTTATCATTACCAACAATCATGTGATCTCAAATGCTGATGTCGTTAAAGTTCAACTTACAGAAAAAGATGATACTTTTTATGAGGCTGAAATTGTTGGGCGTGACCAACGTTCCGATATTGCTTTAATAAAAATTACTGTTAATAAAAAATTAAACAAACTCACGCTTGGAAGCAGCAAAGATCTTGAAGTCGGAGAATGGGTAGCCGCATTTGGAAATCCATTTGGACATGGTCATACAATGACGAAAGGAATAATTTCAGCAAAAGAACGCTCTATTGATGAAATTAATAAATTTCCTTTTTTACAAACCGATGCCAGTATTAATCCTGGAAATTCTGGAGGTCCCCTTGTTAATGTTCATGGTGAAGTCATTGGGGTTAATACGGCTATCGACGCAAGAGCACAGGGAATTGGATTTGCCATCCCAATCGATCATGTTAAATCCATACTTGAAGACCTTGAAAAGCATGGCCAACTTAAACGCGGATATTTTGGAGTCGGCTTAAGTGACCTATCAATGCGTGCTGCACGCCATTTAGGATTGCCAAAACCAGAAGGAAGCCTTATCACTCAAGTTGAATCTAATAGCCCTGCTGATAAAGCCGGTCTTAAACCTTATGATGTGGTTGTTGAATTTAATAAAAAGAAAATCACAAATTCTGATGAATTAGCACGGGCTGTTTCTGATACTCCGATTGGAAAAGAAGTTAACATTGAAATTTTTCGAAAAAAACAAAAAAAGACTTTAAAAATCAAAGTGGGAACTCATCCTGAATCAGTCGCTAAAACTCAAAAATCAAAAAATAAACCCTATTCTCGCCAAGAGGCTCCTTACAAAATTGGATTTAAAGTCACAGAAATCACAAAAAAAATGGCTGAAAATTATAACATTCCAAACCAACTCATTGGCCATTCTGTGGTTCTTGATGTAACCCCTCAATCACCGGCTGCCCAATCTGGAATTACAGTGGGAGATGTTGTTTTGGAAGTCAATAGCAAGTCCGTTCAAGCACCTGATAGTGTTATTAAAGCTCTTAAAAAAGGAACAAACACCCTTCGACTTTTAAGAGGTGGGAAGTATCTGGTTGTTTTTATTGAAGGAAATTTGTGATCATTAGTAATTACTTTTTTTTTAATTCGTCTATAACAGTTATTTCTGAAAATGAATCTCACTCCAATTCTCCTGGAGATGAGATTCTTGAACAACAAGACGTTCTTGTTCTTAACGAGGAACCTAAAATGTATAAAGTTCTCTTGTTAAATGATGATTATACCCCTATGGAGTTTGTTGTTCATATTCTCAAATTTTTTTTTGGAAAGTCTGAAGTTCAAGCTGAACAAGTTATGCTTGAAGTTCATCATAAGGGTAAAGGGGTTGCTGGCGTTTACTCATTAGAATTGGCGGAAACTAAAGCCTATCAAGTTCAAAGATATGCAAAAGAAAAACAACATCCCCTTAAGTGCGTTATTGAGGAGGCTTAATATGCTCAGTAAAAGTATTGAAACTCAATTAAGCCAAGCCGCCCAATTGGCAAGGGATAAAAAAAATGAGTTTATCACGTTAGAACATTTACTTCTTATTCTCTCTCGATCCCCTTTAGGGGCAGAAATATTAGAAAATTGTGGAATCGACCTTGAATTGCTTCAAAAAACATTAGACCAGTTTATTGAAAATAAAATTCAAAAATTAACTGACGAACAAATTGAATATTTTGGAGGTGCACAATGGACTCCAGAATTCACACTAGCCTGTCATCGTCTCCTTCAGCGATCAGCCATTCAAGTGCAAAGTGCCGGAAAAGATGAAATTAACGAAGGTCATCTTTTAATTTCACTTTTTCATGCAAAAGATTCTTTTGCTCAATTTTCCTTAGCACAACAGGGACTAACCCAATTTGATCTCATTAATTATGTTTCTCATCATACAAGTAAAGAGCTTTCATTATCAACTCAAGAACCATCCAGTGAAAATTCTCAAAAATCATCTCAACTCGAACTCTACACGGTTAATTTAAACAAAAAAGCTCAAAAAGGATTAATCGATCCTCTTATTGGTAGAGAGAACATCATTGAGCGAATTGTTCATATTCTAGCTCGAAGAAACAAAAATAACCCTTTATTGGTTGGAGAACCCGGCGTTGGAAAAACGGCCATTGCTGAAGGCCTTGCTTTAAAAATTACATTGGGAGAAGTCCCATCCACTTTAGATAATCACACTATGTATAGCTTAGATATGGGAGCTTTGTTGGCGGGGACTAAGTATCGCGGCGATTTCGAACAGCGCATGAAGTTGGTTCTTCAAGAGCTTAAACAAAAACCAAATTCTATCCTTGTAATTGATGAAATTCATACAATCGTAGGAGCCGGCTCCACAAGCGGTGGAACAATGGATGCTTCTAATCTTCTTAAGCCTGCTTTACAAGATGGAACAATCAGTTGTATCGGAACAACAACTTATAAAGAATTTCGAAATCATTTTGAAAAAGATCGTGCGCTCGCTCGCCGTTTTCAAAGAGTTGATCTTGACGAACCCAGTGTGCAAGACACAAAGGGCATTTTAAATGGTCTAAAATCAAAATATGAATCTTTTCATCGTGTTCGTTATGGCGCCGCCGCCATTGAAGCCATCAGTGAATTATCTGCACGATTTATTCAAGGACGCTTTCTTCCCGATAAGGCGATTGATGTTTTAGATGAAGCTGGTGCAAAACTAAGAATTGCTTCCAAACCAAACAAAAAACCAATAGTAAAAGTTAAAGACATCGAAGACGTGATTTCACAAATAACAGGAACTCCCTCTAAAAACATAAGCACCAACGACAAACAAGTGCTTCAAAGCTTAGAACATGATTTAAAAACAGTTATTTTTGGTCAAGACTTGGCTCTTGAAAAAATTGTTTCTTCAATAAAAATGTCTCGAACAGGACTGGGATATGAAAATAAACCGGTGGGTTCATTTTTGTTTGCCGGCCCAACCGGCGTTGGAAAAACAGAAGTGGCAAAACAACTCGCTCATTTTATGGGAAATCATTTTTTAAGATTTGATATGAGTGAGTACATGGAAAAACATTCTGTTGCTCGACTTGTTGGCGCTCCTCCTGGCTATGTTGGGTTTGAGGAGGGCGGACAATTGACTGAAGCCATCGTTCAGCATCCCTATAGCGTGCTTCTTCTTGATGAGGTTGAAAAAGCGCACCCCGATCTTATTTCGGTTTTGCTTCAAGTGATGGACAATGGACGACTTACGGATTCCAATGGACGAAGTGCTGATTTTCAAAATGTCGTTCTTATTATGACAACAAATGCTGGCGCCGCTGATGTCGCAAAAAGCAGCATTGGAATTATTCGAGAATCTCAAACCAACCGATCTCTCGAAGCAATTAAGAAAACCTTTACTCCTGAATTTTTAAACCGTCTAAATTCAATTGTTCGATTTGAAGAGCTGAGCAAACCAATATTAATCAAAGTCATTCATAAATTTATATCTGAATACGCTGATCAATTAAAAAAGAAGAAAATAACTATTTCTTTTTCGGACGAAGCCATTGAATGGATTTTTAACAAAGGCTATAATCCCATCTATGGAGCTCGTCCCTTTTCAAGAACTCTTGATGAAGAAGTTAAAAAACCAATGATCGATGAAATTTTATTTGGAAAACTTTCATCTGGTGGCCAAGTTAATATTGACGTAAAAAACAATCAACTTGTTTTTTTATAAAACAAGCGGTTGGCCTCCGCTGCAACTAGGTTTTTTAGAACTTCTGTTTAAAATAAATCAAACCTTCATCTTTACGATAAACTTATGAAAGTGGCAATACGTGAAACCAAGTGTACAGAAAAGTCTTGAATCCAATCTTAAATTGTTAAAACTTTTATCAGGCTCTACCCGATTGGAATTATACCATCAGGTCGCAAAAATTAACGAACTGAAAAGTGATTTTATTTTTACGCGAGCCCTTACGACTCATAGAATTTCTGTTTAGGCGACAATCAGAATATTTTTGAAAAAAATACTCTAACAAGTGTTTCGCGCAATAACTCGAAACACTTTGTATTCGGATTTATTTCTAACGCTTTACTTTAAATGCTAAGGCTGCTACCCCAAAAAAAGTCACGATAACGGATTTATAATAATTTAAAAGTATTTTACCAACCAAACTACGCAACAAAAAAACAATATTTTAGTTGGTCAGTTGCGGCTCCTAGGGCGGTAGAATCTTTTTCAAAACGCAAAAAATTTTTCGAAAGGAGAAAAAGATTATGTTGAACAAAATTAGATGTAGAATAAAAAAAAGAATTATTTATGGTGAGAGGTTTTTAAGGCATTCTCATTGGAACACGACATTGAGAAGTCTAATTATCATTTCGTTGGTTTCTTTAGGACTTTCCGCTCAGGCT
Source organism: uncultured Bdellovibrionales bacterium (assembly GCA_964390785.1). GTDB lineage: Bacteria > Bdellovibrionota > Bdellovibrionia > Bdellovibrionales > CAYMLA01 > CAYMLA01. The sequence goes on from CAYMLA010000084.1 coordinate 7,414, forward strand.
TTTTACTGGCCGCCAAAATATCAGGAGGACATTGAAAATAGGAAGGCACGTAATTACTCTGAGTTTACCAATCCTTTTCGGAATACTTTTAAAATGTCCTCCGATGCTAATGAAAAGCTTTCCGTTAATTTAAGTTTAGAGTTTCAAGGGCCAGTCTCTGAATTTTCTGGCAGTTCCTTTTCGAATACCTATCCTGTCAGTGTCCAACTTGAAATGACTTCAATTCCAAACTCTACGACGCCGAAATTAGTAAGCACTGATGGGTTTGCTGGGCTAGTCAGCTTTGCATCAAGAGAACCTGTCCAAAATATTAGCGTTAACGAACCGACTATAACCTTAGGATCAACGTATGTTGGTGATGTTATTAATATTGTATTATCGGCTGACGTCAATAACAGAAAATATCAGCTATCTACCGCTTTAACCACCTCGATTCTATGCGATGGTTGTTCAGAATTCACCCTAGAGCCACTTGTTCCTTATTCTTTTGAGGTCATCACTAATGACCAGAATAGTAAGTTATTATTGGATGGAGTACACGGTGTTATCGCTCCATTTCCTGGAACAAGAATATTCTTTAAACAAGGAACTTTAGTTAGTATAAAATTAGAGGGCAAAACCGTCATCGGAGAAAAGGCCGCGGCGTCTATTTACGATCCGTATGAAACCGATGAAAAACTTGGTGAGGAATATGGGTTGATTAGCGACTATATGAAGGCACTATCGACTCGAGAGGACTTCCTGAGTTTTTTTGCTCCCGCTTATTTAAAAAGATTCTCATGCGTGCCGAAAAACAATGGATCTTCAAGCAATTTTAGCCGAATTGAGTTTACTGAAGTTTCTTATTCTCATCCAAAATATCCTAATCATTTTTTTCGTGCTGATGCCAGTGGGGGAGGGGGCAACCCTTACATGTACCTTCGGGCAGAGGACGTGATGATATATGCTCCCGACGGGACTCGATTAGATACTAATCCTGAAGTGTTTAAACCATCTTACCTTAATCGCTACAAATTCGAAGATCGGGCACTTAAAATACAATTTCGTGGTCGTAAAGCAGATTATGTCGGATGGAGCCTAGACATACCTGAATTTGGCATTGAGCCTAAGGCCATTTCAAGCCTTGGACATGGAGTTACATATGAGCTTTTCTATTTAGGAACAGAGCCAGTTGTCCTTGAAAAATTAGAGTTAATAACCCAGCCTGGTGTCCTTCATAGCGGAGGAGTAAGGGTAACAGTTCCCCCCGATTTTATTAACAGTTTACTCGACCCCTTTGATCATACGTTTGAGATCCTGGGGCAAACGAAACCCACTCAAATTGGCTTGCGTTTGTATAGCTTAAATGGAAGTAGCTATCATTTAGTACTACCTGAAACAACTTCCGACGAACTATTAGACTGCTCGGTAGTAGAACAAATACCCAACCCAGAGTATTCGCAAACAACCTATTTGTAATTCATCCTTAAGCTACGGGTTGATCGAGTTTTTTTAAGGCGGGATTCCACCATCATGGTGTATCCCGCCAAAATTATGGACTCCTCAAGTTACCTTATTTTCTAATCAAGGCTTGTTTCTCTCAGTAGTCTAACTACTGGATAACCTTAACAAAGCGATGGAACTGTTGCGGTTTGACCAGGTCATCTCAAAACTTTTAAAAATATTTTATAAAAAATTCAGTGTTCTTATTAGATTTTCGTAGTTTCTTTTAATTGTTAGTAGTTCTA
>CAYMLA010000085.1:0-9122 GCA_964390785.1 uncultured Bdellovibrionales bacterium
ATACAGGTGAATTGGGTGAAACAATTTATGTTGCTTCATTGCCAGAATATGAGACTTCTGATAAGCCCTACATCAACCATAGTGCAGAGCGTTTTTCAGTTGTTCTCACGGACTATTCAACAGTAACCGAGGGTTTGTTTGAATACACTTGGGTAGCATCTGTTGCTCAAGGTTTTGGCTGGTGTGGAATGAATGAGAACGAAGCAGAATTAGTTGGTTATCCAGAAAAACATTTATATGTTATTGAAGGTTTATAATCCATAATGAATAGTGGCTGTTGCGAAATAGTCAAACTTGAGGCGCGCGAGCTCAAATCGAACGAGGCTTACATTAAGTTAGTCGCATTGAGATTTGAGCGAAGCCAACGAAAAAGTTGGCTGTTTTGCAGCAGCCACTAAATATAATGATAATGAGACAAAAAGAGTGTTTTGTTCACTAAACTTTTTTATCCATTAAAAACATAAGGAGAGTATTATGATAAAAAAATTGATGTTTGTGATTTGTGTAGTTGCCTTGTCTTTTCAAATGCAAGCCCAACAGGTTACAAATGAGAACATGGAGGGAATGACAGTCGCTATTTCAGCAGCTAATTCATTTGGCTTTAAATTCATGAGAGCGGTTACTGAATTACAAATGAGTACTGGTGAAATCAAAAATACTATGACTTCACCAATTTCCATGACGACAGCTTTTGCGATGGCATTAAACGGAGCTGCAGGTGATAGTGCTCGTAATATTATTGCCGATCAATTTGGATTAGATCCAAATTTAGACCGAGAAGTGATTAACGACTCAATAAAACAACTAAGTGATCATTTGATTCAATTGCGAGGAGAGGAAGAATATGAGCAGAAGTATCCAGAGTTTAAAATAGTTAACAATGCTTGGCATACAACGGAAATAAACTCCGTCACGGGCTTTCCTAAATTTCAGTATAGTGAAGATTTTACTCAATCTCTAACTCGCTTTTTTGATGTGAGATTTTCACTTGAAAATCCCACTAACGGCATTGATTTTAAAGATGCACAATCTGCAGATTTGATAAACACTTGGGCAAATGATAACACCAATGGTCTCGTTCCCAAAATTATTGATGCAGACACTCTAAGTGAGTTGGCTTGGATATTGATAAATGCAGTTTATTTTGAAGGCACTTGGACAGAAGAGTTACTTGAAGTAAATGAAGATTTGGGTTTTAAAGACATTCAAGGCAACGCTGTGCCGACTAAACATTTGCGAAGTGATATACAAGTATTCCCTTACTATGGAACTGATTCGTTTCAGATTGTAGAGATTCCCATTTCTAATAAATGGCAAGCAAATTCACAGTATAGTGTATTAATGTTGGTTCCTAGAGAAACCAGTGATTTTCTAGAAATGCTGTCATCAAAGAATTCAAACACAGGTGTTTGGGAAGAAGTTTTTTGGAATGAAATACGCACAAAAATGGAATACTCAGGTGGACAAGTAAGCTTACCAGAATTTGCATTTAGCTACGATGTTGACATGAAAAAAGAAGCGACTCTAACCCAAGAAATGGGTATGTTGCCTTTGTTTATTACACGTGAAGCCGATTTTAGTTTAATGGGCACTCCCGATTCAGAAAGTACTAAAATTGGTTTGGTTCGCCATTCAACTCGAATCGAACTTGATAAAAAAGGCTTGAAGGCAGCTGCAGTTACTATGATTGGTGGCATATTATCCGCTATAATGATACCTGAATTAAAGTGGGAAGTTAGAGCAGACAATCCATTCTTTTATGCAATTGTTGAGAAAAACACAAATTCTTATCTTTTCTTAGGCATGGTAGTATCACCAGAAGCTAAAGAATAATCTTATCATTATTTGCCTCAATGATGTGCCGTATCGACGGCACATCATTGCTGAGCTTAGTAAAACTTTGAACAAAGTCCAATCTATTATTATGAGTGATTGAGACTTTTTGATTCTCGATTTGATCTCGCGCGCCTCAAAATTGACTATTTTGCAACAGCCACTACATGGTATTGGTTATTTGAGAGGCTGCTTTTTAGGCAGCCTTTTTTTTTGTCTATTGGTTGTAAAAATCAATAATTTAGTTGAAAAATCCATTGATAGGTTTATATTTAAATTGAGCAACCGTCTGTAGATTTTAAAGTGACTAAACCAAAATGAATTACCCTATAAAAATCAAAAACCAACCGACTGAGTCTACATGTGGACAAACGTGTTTACATGGAATTTTTAATTATCATGGTGAATTTGTTTCTTTGAAGTCTTTAATTGATGAGGTGCCAATTGTTGATGGGGGAGGGACTCTTGGAGTTCATTTGGCAACGGTTGCTATTAATCATGGGTATTCAGTGATAGTATATTCTTATAATTTAAATGTATTTGATCCGACCTGGTTTGGTCTTTCTAAGCAGTTAATGAGTGAAAAGTTAAGGCTGCAAGCCAATTTTGCCAAAAAAGTAAAAAAAGTGAAGGCATCAATGGCGTATTTGGAGTTTTTGCGAAAAGGTGGAAAAATTTTATTTGATGAATTGACTCCGGAGTTATTGCAAAAGCTTTTAAAAAACTGTGGTCCTCTCTTGTGCGGTTTGAGCGCTACATATTTGTATCAATCAGCTAGAGAGTTTGGTGAAAATTGTGAATTTGATGATGTTCGGGGCGATCCACAAGGACATTTTGTTATTTTGTCTGGAATAACTGAAAAGCTGGATAAGGTTTGGGTTTGTGATCCTTCTATGCATAATCCGTTAGGAAAAAAGACAAAGTATCAAATCACAATTAATCGATTTGTAAATGCTATTTTGTTGGGTGTAATCACCTATGATGCAAATTTAATTATTATTAAACCAAAGGGTCGTATTGTTTAGTTTTTGTAATGAATATTTTTTTATTATGAGACAGTGGGTGCTGCGAAATAAGAAAAATAGCTGTTTTACAACGGACAACAAGATCTTAATATTAATTGAAAAAGAGAATTGAAAACTGATGATTAATAACTGTGAGCTGCGGACGAAATGAAGTGGAGTGCGTGTTATGAATAATTTATTGGTTGTGAGCAATCAAAAGGATTTAGAATTTTTCAAACAAGTTAATCTTCCAGTGATGGGAGCAGAAGATTATTTGTCCAATGGTCATGAATTAGGGAAACATGTTCGAGTTTTTAACCTCAGTCGTGATTATTTTTATGGAAAAAAGGGGTATTATGTTTCTCTTATTTCAGAAGCTCGTGGGCAAAAACCATTGCCTAGTGTGGGATCGATTTTAGAATTAGGCTCAGGGCTTCCAATGACAATGGTTTATAGTGGCATTGTCGAAAAAATTCAAAAAGATTTTAAATCTCTTAAAACAGATCGATTTTTGCTGAGTATATATTTTGGTAAAAATTTAGCAGAAAAGCACTCATCACTTTCAAAGTTGATTTTTTCTGTGTTTCCTGCCCCTTTATTGAGAGCTTATTTTTTTAGAAAAGATGGAGAGTGGTCTCTTCAGTCTGTTAAAGCAATTTCTTTAAAAGATGTTCCTCATAATCATAGAGAGTTTTTAATTTCGAGTATTAATGAGTATTTTACGGGGCATAGTGGCTCTAGAAAAAAGAATAGAAAAAAGTTTAAATATGATTTAGCTTTACTTGTTAATCCAGAAGAAACTCATCCTCCTTCCAATGAAAAGGCCATTAAGAAGTTTATTCAGGCCGGTGAACAGTTGAGAATTCATTGTGAATTGATTGAGAAAAAAGATTTTAGCCTACTTTCTCGATTTGACGCTTTATTTATTAGAGAGACAACAAGTGTCAATGATCATACCTTTCAGTTTTCACAAAGAGCCCATCAACAAGGGAGCATTGTGATTGATGATCCTCTTTCTATTATTCGCTGTTGTAATAAGGTCTACTTGAATGACTTGTTAGTTCGAAAAAAAATTTCTGTCCCAAGAACAAAAATTCTTATTCATTCTTACGAAGATCATAAAATTGATTTGTCTTACCCGCTTGTGATTAAAAAGCCAGATAGTTCATTTTCACTTGGTGTGAAAAAAATTAACAATGAGGACGAGCTAGGAATAATTCTTAAAGAGTTTTTTCATTCTTCTGATTTAGTTATTTTACAAGAGTTTTTAAAATCGGATTACGATTGGCGAGTAGGAATGATTGATGGCGAACCCATTTATGTTTGTAAGTATTATATGGCAAAAAATCATTGGCAAATCATTAATCATGAGAAAAAGCAAAACAGGTTAGGTAATGCCGAAGCTTTGGCTATCTCTGAGGTTCCTGATCTTGTGATTAAAATAGCAAAAAAAGCATGTGAGTCTATTGGAACGGGTCTTTATGGAGTGGACATAAAAGAAGTAAATGGTAAATATTTTGTTATTGAAGTCAATGATAACCCAAGTATTGACAAAGGAGTTGAAGATTTAGTTTCAGGAGATTCTCTTTATTTAAGAATTATGTCGTCTTTTTTAAGGCGATTGGAGATGAGGTGATTTTTAAAATTTTTGAACGATTTGGCATTGAATTAGAATATGCAATTGTTGAATCTCAATCTCTTGAGATTAAGTCTTTAGCGGACTCTTTATTGATTGATTCATCTGGGAAGACTGTGAATTTTTTAGAACGTGATCAATTGGCTTGGTCAAATGAATTAGTTAATCATGTGATTGAAATTAAAAATCCGATACCAAGTCATGAGTTGCTTGGTCTCGATAAGCTTTATCAGCAAGAGGTATCAGAGATCAATAGAAGATTAAAGCTTTTGGGTTGTCAGTTACTCTCTGGTTCTGTTCATCCTTGGATGAATCCTAATATTGAAACACAACTTTGGAATCATGAAGGAAGTGAGATTTACTCGACATACAATAAAGTTTTTGGCTGTCATGGACATGGTTGGTCTAATCTTCAAAGCATGCATTTGAATTTATCATTTTCTTCAGACGAGGAGTTTTGGAAACTTCATTCTGCAATTCGAGTGTTTTTACCTTTAATTCCAGCATTGACGGCAAGTTCACCCGTTATTGATGCTCAGGCGACAGGGTTTCGAAGCAATAGATTGGTTCATTATCTAAAAAATCAGAAAAGAATTCCTTCAATTATTGGTTTGTGTATTCCTGAATATGTGTTATCTCCCCAGGAGTATGAAGAGAAAATTTTAAAACCAATTTATAAAGATTTAACTTCACTAGATCCACAAGGAATTTTACAAGAAGAATGGGTTAATTCAAGGGGGGCTATTCCAAAGTTTGAAAGAAATCTTATTGAAATTCGTCTTGCTGACATACAAGAAGCCCCTCGATTCGATATTGCCTTGGCTTGGTTTATTGTGAAAGTGTTAAAAACTTTAGTCGATGAAAAATGGTGTGAATTCAGTCACGTTTGCAGTCAAAAGACAAGTGATCTTCGAATTATTTTAGACGATTGTGTTCGTGATGCTGAAATGACAAATATTAATGATATTCATTTTTTGCGTTGTTTTGGTTTTTCGCAGCCTCTTTTAGCCAAAGAACTATTGCTTTCAATTTTAGAAAAAATTTCTTTTGAGTCATTTGAAAAAGAAATTTATTTTACTTGTCAAAAAGTGATAGAAAGTGGAACTTTGTCAACACGAATTTTAAATCAGTTAAAGATGAATTCATTTGATTTAAATTTAGTATATAATCAATTGTGTGATTGTTTAGATAAGGGGGATTTTTTTGAAAGCTGATGTTTCTTTTGTTTTAACTTGTGAGCATGCTGGCTTTAGGGTTCCCTCTCTTCTAAAAAGTAAGGTCAATTATAGTCAAAAAACATTGTCGTCTCATCGTGGATGGGATTTTGGAGCATTGGAATTAGCTGAAAAGTTGAAATTAAATTTAAATGCGTCTTTGTTTTTTTTTCCTATTTGCCGACTCCTTATTGATGGGAATCGTAGATTGAACAATCAAAAAAATTTATTTGGAAATAAACAGCTTTTTACAGTTAAAGAAAAGAGTTACTTGAAGCAAGAGTATTTAAATTATCGTAAGAGTATACTTGATCATGTGGAAAATGAAATTAAATATAAAACTGTTGTTGTGTTATCGATTCATAGTTTCACTCCTGTTTTTAAAGGTGAACGACGCTCGACAGATATAGGTTTGTGTTTTCGCCCAAAAGTCTCCAAGGAAAAACAATTGGCACTTTTTGTAAAAAATCATTTATCAAAGATGAGTTCTCTTAAGGTTCATTTAAATCGTCCCTACAAAGGAACAAGTGATTGTTTTTTAAATGATATTTCTGATTTGTATTTAAAAAATCCAAAGTTTGTAAATCTTTTTTTAGAAATTAATCAAAAGCATTTAAAAAAAGAAAAAGATTTTGATAAAATTCAAAGTCTTTTACTGTCCTCATTTTTAAATTTTTAGTGGCTTTTGCATAATTGTTAAATTTAAACGAAGAAAACAATGAAAACAAAAAAGATGATCACTTTGTTTAATTTACAACAGTGGCTAGGTATTCAACTTCAGCAATGCCGAGTGGGCCAGTTAAGGTGACTTTACTTGCTTTCCCTTCGATAGCTGAGGAAGGAACTGGAAATGAAATGATATAAGGAGAGCTGTATCTGTTGTGATAGGGGTAATACTTTTGAATTTCACCAAGAAGTCGTGTGTCTTTTTTAATGCTTCCTTCATAACGAAGTCCATCTATTTCGAGATAAGCTTTCCAGACGGATTTTGATTTTATGTCTAAGTGATCATAATGTCTTTCAGGAGAATAAAAGCTTAAAAAAACTTGAGTTTGAGTGTTTACAATTGAATTTACTTCATTGAGATCTTCTTGTTGAGTTTGATCTCCTAATTGATACATTTGAGCTTTGAGTTTGATTTGATCTAATTGAAGATCGCTTGTGAGCAAGCTGAGAGTGACTTCATATGAATTATAGAGCCCATTGTAGTCTTTTCTATTATGGGTGAGAAGCCTTATTTTTTCTAAATAAGCGTCGTAAAACTGAAGATCAATATAATTTTTAATATTAGAATGAGAGCATTGAATAAGTGGCAAAAAAAGTATGCAGATTAAAAATTTTATCACAGTTCAAACCTTTTTAAAAATTGATAAAGGTCGTTAAAGACTTCATCTCGATTAAGGTCATTAAATATTTCATGGTAAGAGTGGGGATAAGCAATGCTTTTTAATTCATGATGAGAAAGAAGATCAATTAATTTTTTTGTGGCATCAGGGTTAACAATCTGATCTTTTTGTGCATATTGAATCAATAAGGGACTATTGATTTTTTCAAGTTGTTGAAAGATGCATTCAATGGAGTCTTTGATTCCTAAAAAAACGCCCGGAGACATAAAATAAGTTCGGAGTGGGTCTTGAATATAGGAATTGATTATTTTTCGGTCGCGTGTGAGGTTATTTATATTAATTTGACTGTTCAGAGTTAATTTTGGAAAATACTTATTTCCAATTTGAGCAAGAGTTTCTTTTAAACGAGAAACGGGAACACTGATTCCAAGAAGTGGAGAACTATAACAATAGGCTTGAGCATTAATGTCATCAAAAAGAAGTTGGGATTTAAGATTAATGAGTCCTCCCATGGAGTGTCCAAGAAGAACATACTTTGAAGATAGTTGCTTAGAGTTTTTCAAATGAGATAAAAAATGGATAAGATCATGGCAATAGTGATCAAAGGTTGGAGCGTAGCCTCGTTTTCCCTCTGATCGTCCGTATCCTCGAAGATCCCAAGCAATAATGCGCCATTGTTTTGGCATAAGAAAATTGGACAAGCGAAAGTACCAATCAGAGTGTTCTCCATGACCATGGGTAATAATAAGAGTTCCCTTGTAATCCGTCGGAGTCCAAATTTGATAGTAGAGTTCAAGTTTATCTTTTGTTTTAAATGAGCTTTCAACATTTTTCATTTCTTGTTAAGGATAACATAATGAAGAAGACTTCAGCCAACTTTTTTTGAGCAGATCACTTAGTGCTCGTTGCGATGAGTTAGAGCCCTGATTTGCTGATAAGGATCAGAATCAAACTTAATTTTTTTTAGATTTTGAACAAAGAGTTTTAAATCGTTATCGAGACTTTCAAGGTATTTTTTAAAAATTTGATGGTTGTTGTTATAGGTTTTAAACAGAAGAAGATAGGCATTATTTATTTCTTTGTTTTGAAAATGAGTAAAAGAATTGGTTTTTAGCTTCGGAAGAATGTGAACAGAAAATTGAATTTTAATTTTTTCAAATTGTTTGTCTCGATTTTCTAAGGCTTCTTTTTGGCTAATAGATTGGTACCATTTTTTTAATTGCTTTATTTCGTCTAAAATGAAGGTGTAAAAAAGCTTTTTATCTTCTTCTTGAGCATTTATTTTTTTTAAAATGTTGTCTTTATCAAGATATTGACTGTTTTGAAAATACAATAGAGTGCCCTTATCTCCAATAAAGGTGGCCAGTTGTTCGTTAAAATCAGCTTGGTTTTTTAAAAAAATGGTCGAATGAACAGATTCGTGTATGACGGTGTTTATCAATTCATGATTTTCATATCTCAGCATTGAAGATAGAACGGGATCATCAAACCACCCAAGGGTGGAGTAGGCGCTGACTCCCCTGAGATAGGTGTCTAGCCCCTTTTTTTCTAATTTTTCTTTAAGAAATAAAGCCTCTTTTTTGGTGAAATATCCCTTATAAGGGAGTGAACCAATGAACGGAAAATTCCACAAGTAAGGTTCTAGTTGGTGTTTTTCAGAGGCGTTGACAACATAGCTTACATATTGATCATCAAGTTTTACATAAGTGTTGTAGATGTTTTCTGTGTTGAGCAATAGATTTGTTTTAGCAAATTCTTTGGCTGATTGAACCAGCTTTAGTTGTTCCTTTGTTTTTGAGTCAAGATCTGGATCATTAAGAAGAATTTCGATAGGCTCTCTGCTCTTAAGAAGCTTAGACTGATGATAAGCATTTTTTATGATGTACCCCATTTGGCAACCCAGAAGAGAGGACAAAAAGAAAAGGAGAATCAGAATTTTGAAGATAATTTTCATTAAAGGACCCAAGTTAAACCGATTCGTCCATAGTAGTCATTGAGTGAGCTTTTTCCATTGACTGGTGTCGACCACCAGTCAATTCCAACCTTTAATGCAAAGCGATCAGTGATTAGAAATTTCAATCCTGCACCA
>CAYMLA010000086.1:0-9078 GCA_964390785.1 uncultured Bdellovibrionales bacterium
CTCGTTCGATTTGAGCTCGCGCGCCTCAAATTTGACTATTTTGCAACAGCCACTTAGGCCGTAGCATGACAGCCAACTTTTTCGTTGGCTTCGCTCAAATCTCACTGCGACGTACTTAATGTACGCCTCGTTCGATTTGAACTCGCGCGCCTCAAATTTGACTATTTTGCAGCAGCTACTAAATAGTGGTTAGTATGAAATAAGAATAGTGGCTGTTTTCCAACAGCCATGAGTATTAAATTTTATTTTTAAGGATATTGATTTATGGCACAAGGTTTAAAACAAGTAATGGCTCTTAAACAATCTTTGCGAATGACTCCTCAGCTTCAACAAGCCATTAAGTTGTTGCAACTTTCACGAATGGAATTAGAGGTAGAAATTCGAAAAGAGCTGGATGAAAATCCAGTTTTAGATGAAACTTTAGAATTAAAAGAAGACGATGTTTCTCGTCTTAGAGACGGTGAGTCGAATGAAGAGCAAGCGCCTGATTCAATGAGTGCAACGGATCAAGACCCTCAAAAACAAGACGAAATAGATTGGGAAAGCTATATAGAAAATCAGAATCGACCATCTTCAACAGGTTCGGCTGGTTCTGAAGAAATTATGAATTATGAAAATATTATAACGGCTAAGCAGACCTTGAATGATCACTTAATGTGGCAAGTTAAGTTAGGGGGTTTTAATGAAGAGGAAGAATATTTGCTTTCTGTTTTAGTCGCTTATATTGATGAAGATGGTTATATTAAAGTTCCAATAGAAAAAATTGCTGAAGATGAAGAGGTTGATTCGATTGAATTAGAAGAAATGTTGCCTTTTTTGCATGAACTTGATCCTGCCGGCGTAGGAGCGCGAGATTTGAAAGAGTGTTTGTTGATTCAAGCAAAGCATTTGGAAGAAGACACGACGGATTTGATTGATCTTATAGAAAATCATCTTAAAGATTTAGAAAAAAAGAATTATGCTGTCATTGCAAAAGCTCTGAACTATGAAATTGAAGATGTTGTTGAGATGTGTAAAATCATTTATTCAATGGATCCTAAACCTGGACGAGCTTTTTCTCCTCAAGATGTTCATTATGTTACCCCGGATGTGTATGTTTATAAGGTTGGAGATGAGTATATGGTGACCTTAAATGAGGATGGGTTACCCCGTTTGAAGATTTCTAATTTTTATAAAAATATGCTTAAAGATGTGGGGACAAATGAAAAAACTCAAGAATACATCCAGGAAAAACTTCGGTCGGCAGTATGGTTGATTAAATCCATTCAACAACGTCAACGAACTATTTTTAAAGTTACAGAAAGCATTATAAAACATCAAAGGGAATTTTTGGACAAAGGTTCAGCTTTTATTCGTCCTCTTATTTTGCGCGAAGTTGCAAATGATATTGGAATGCATGAATCAACTGTCAGTCGGGTGACAACAAATAAGTTTGTTTTTACGCCTCAAGGCGTTTTTGAATTGAAGTATTTTTTTAATTCAGGAATCAGCAAATCAGATGGTGATTTTTTGGCCAGTGAGTCAGTAAAGTTAAAGATCAAAAAAATGGTTACATCTGAAGATCCTTTGTCTCCTTTGTCGGATCAAAAGATTGTTGAACTTCTTAAAAAAGAAGGAATTAAAATTGCTCGTCGAACAGTAGCAAAGTATCGTGATGTCTTAAAAATTCTTCCCTCGAGTAAAAGAAAAAAGTTTTATTAATAAGAGAGCTTCTCTCCTTCCTTTTTTGCGATGCGTAACTCCATTGAAATTGCAAATCAGACTATATTTTGTTACTTAAGCAGCTTATAGTTCTATAAACTTACAAAACAAACAAGTTTTTCTTGTGTGGATTTGAGTTTGTGGTTGCTGTTTTTGAGTGCTATCAATTCTAAAACAATTAGGTTAAGGAGATTAAACTTATGACTCAAAGGTTATTTACAAGTGAATCTGTTTCTGAAGGACATCCCGATAAAATGGCTGATCAAATCAGCGACGCTATTCTTGATGCAATTATTTCTGAAGATTCATCGGCTCGAGTGGCAGCGGAGACAATGGTAACAACAGGAATGGCTGTGGTTGCTGGGGAAATCACAACGAGTTGTTATGTTGATATTCCTGAAATTGTTAGAAAAACAGTTAAAGAGATTGGATATGATTCAAGCAGTATGGGATATGATTATCAAACTTGTGCTGTTTTGACTTCAATTGATCGTCAAAGTCCAGATATTGCTATGGGCGTTAAGACAACAGGCTCTGAAGATCAAGGAGCTGGAGATCAAGGCTTAATGTTTGGGTATGCTGTTAACGAAACTCCCGAGTTAATGCCTCTTTCAATTTCTTTATCGCATCAATTGGTTTATAATTTGGCTCAGTTAAGAAAATCAAAAAAATTGAATTTTTTACGTCCAGATAGCAAAAGTCAAGTCACTGTTGAATATGACGGAGAAACAATTAAGCGCATTGATTCAATCGTGATTTCAACTCAACATTCAGAGGACGTGACAGGCGAACAGATTAAAGAAGCAGTTGTTGAAGAGTTGATTAAAAAGACGGTTCCCGCTCAGTATATTGATTCAAAAACAAAGTTTTTGGTTAATCCAACCGGGCGTTTTGTTATTGGAGGTCCTCTTGGGGATTGTGGTTTGACTGGAAGAAAAATTATTGTTGACACCTATGGTGGTCATGGTGCGCATGGTGGTGGTGCTTTTTCAGGGAAAGATCCTTCAAAAGTGGATCGTTCGGCAGCCTATGCGTCTCGTCATATCGCAAAAAATATAGTGGCTTCAGGCTTAGCTAAACGTTGTTTGGTTCAGCTTGCTTACGCTATTGGTGTTGCTGATCCTGTCAGTGTTATGATTGAAGATTATGGAACGAGTTCTTGTGGGTCTCATAAACTTGAAAAAGCAGTTAAAGAAATTTGGAATCTTAAACCGTCTTCTATTATTCAAAAATTTGATCTTTTAAGGCCAATTTATCAAAAAACAGCCGCATATGGTCATTTTGGACGAAGCGATTCTGACTTTACATGGGAAAAAACAAATAAGGTTGATGATTTAAAAGACTTAATTAAGAAAATGTAGATTTGCCACTCTTTTTCGTTTTGCAGAAGCCACAGTTAGGTAAAGACTTCTTATGGATGTTAGGAATATTCGAAATTTTTCAATTATAGCTCATATCGATCATGGAAAATCGACTCTTGCTGATGGAATTTTGATTTATACAGGAGCAATAACAGAAAGAGAAAGTCGTGCGCAGTATTTGGATAAGATGGATTTGGAGCGAGAACGAGGAATTACAATTAAAGCTCAAACGGTTTGCATTCAATACAAGGCTGATGATGGAATTGATTATCAACTGAACTTGATTGACACTCCAGGACATGTTGATTTTAGTTATGAAGTTTCTCGATCCTTGGCTGCTTGTGAAGGGGCATTATTGGTTGTTGATGCGGCACAAGGGGTTGAAGCTCAAACATTAGCTAATGTTTATATGGCAATGGATCATGATCTAGAAATTATACCTGTTTTAAACAAAATTGATTTACCAGCCGCTCGTCCAAATGAAGTTAAAATGCAAATTGAGGAAACAATTGGTTTGGACGCATCAGATTCAATTGAGGCGAGCGCAAAAGAGAAAATTGGAATTAAAGAAATTCTTGAAGCTATTGTTAAGCGTGTTCCTCATCCAAAAGGAGATACAAACTCGACTTTAAGAGCTCTTGTTTTTGATTCGTGGTTTGATTCTTATCAGGGAGTTTTTGCCTTGATTCGAGTGTTTGATGGTTCGATTCGAAAAGGTGAAAAAATTCGTTTTTTGCAAGCACAAAGAGATTATGAAGTGCTTGGTTTGGGTATTTTTAGTCCTCATCCTATCAAGAAAAATCATCTTAGTTCAGGTGAAGTTGGTTTTTTGATTTGTGGAGTTAAAGACATTCATGAAATTAAAGTTGGTGATACAGTAACATCGGCTGTGCATCCAACTCAAGTTCCATTGGCGGGATTTAAAAAAATTAAGCCAATGGTTTTTTCTGGTGTATTTCCTGTTGTTCAAGCGGAGTATGATAATTTAAAAGAGGCATTGGTTAAATTGGCTTTAAATGATTCCTCTTTGAGTTTTGAGCCTGAGACATCGGTTGCTTTGGGTTTTGGTTTTCGATGTGGTTATTTAGGGCTCTTGCATATGGAAATTGTGCAAGAGCGTTTAGAAAGGGAGTTTAACCTTAATCTTATTACAACTGCTCCGACAGTTGTTTATCGAGTGAAATTTTCTGATGGAACACAAATTGAGTTAGAAAATCCATCTCATCTTCCAGACCGAACAAAAATTGATTGCATTGAAGAACCTGTTGTTAAATTAACAATTCATACTCCAACAGAGTATATTGGTTCTATATTGAAGCTTTGCGAAGATAAGAGAGGAGTTCAAGAAAAGATGGAATACGTTGCGGGTGATCGTGTTATTATTTTTTATCGATTGCCTTTGAACGAAATGGTTATGGATTTTTACGATAAGCTTAAGTCAATTTCAAGAGGATATGCTTCTTTGGAATATGAATTGTCTGGTTATCAGGTTTCTGATTTGGTAAAATTGGACATATTGATTAATGGTGATCCGGTTGATGCTTTGTCTTTAATTGTGCATCGTGATCACGCTGTAGTGAGAGGACGAGCTTTGGTACATAAGATGCGAGAGCTAATTCCTAAGCAACAATTTCAAGTTGCGCTTCAAGCAGCAATTGGAAGTAAAATCATTGCTCGTGAGACGAAAGGGGCTTTGCGCAAAGATGTGACTTCCAAGTGTTATGGTGGAGATATTACACGTAAAAGAAAGTTATTAGAAAAGCAAAAAGAAGGTAAAAAAAGAATGAAGCAGATTGGAAGAGTAGAAATTCCTCAAGATGCTTTTTTGGCGATTTTAAAAGTGGAGGACTAGATGAGTTTTAATTTTAAAGAACGAAAATTTTGGACGGATGGATGGGGTTCATTAGTACTGGCTGTGTTGGTGGCACTGTTTATTCGTTGGGCTTTTTTAGAGGCTTATGTGATTCCTTCAGGAAGTATGCTTCCCTCTTTGTTGATTCATGATCATATTTTTGTCAATAAAATGATTTATGGTGTGAGAGTTCCTTTTAGTGAAAAATGGATGGTTAAATTTGATAATCCCAAGCGTGGAGAAGTTATTGTTTTTAAGTACCCTCTTGATAAAAGTACATTTTTTATTAAACGAGTTGTTGGTGTGCCAGGGGATAAAATTTTTTATGAAAAAGGGCGTCTCTATGTAAACGATGAGATGGTTGAACGGTACGAGCCCAAAGAGCCGATGGATTTAGCTTGGTTGCGAGATGCTGATTTTAAACGAGAAGGCAATCCTTATGATAGCATCAACAATTATGACCATTATAGAGAAGTTTTAGGTGAGCATGACCATAGCATTTTAATTCGTAAAGGGGAATTTTATGATTCTTTTGGTCCTGTTTATGTTGATGAAAATAAACTTTTTGTGATGGGAGACAATCGCAATAACTCAAGTGATTCTAGAGTGTGGTCATTTGTTCCTATGGAAAATATTTTAGGTCGAGCAATGTTTGTTTGGTTGAGTTGTGATGAAACATTGCCAATGGTGAGTTTTTTATGTAATCCGTTGACAACGCGTTGGAAACGTTTTTTTCATTTTATTCATTAATTAGCAGCAGGCTTAGTGGCAAAAAAGTTGGTTATCATGCTATAACCTAAGTGGCTGCTGCAAAATAGTCAAATTTGAGGCGCGTATATGCAAGGAACTTGGCGTCAGGCAATTTTATCGGTTTTATTTCCTGTGTTTATTCTACTAGGAATCCGTTGGCTTATTGTTGAACCCTTTCTTATTCCTTCAGGAAGCATGCTTCCTAATTTGCTCATTAATGATCATATTCTTGTTGAAAAATTTTCTTATGGATTGAGATGGCCTTTTACTCATCAGTGGTTGTTTCAATTTGCTCATCCTAAGCGAGGCGATATTGTTGTTTTTCGAAGTGTTCATGACGATCATGTTTTTATCGTTAAAAGAGTGATTGGTAAAGAAGGTGATCGAATTAGACTTCAGGGAAGTGATTTATTTATCAATGATCAAAAAATTTTGCATGAGCTAATTGATCCTCGTTTAAACCATCATTCTTTTGAAGAATTTTATCGTGAAAATGAGGTGTTTAATTATGATTTTTTTTATGAAACAATTGATCAAAGTCAGCATGTTGTTATGTATTCTCGTTCAGAACTAAAAAAAACTTTTGATACTGATGATGATATAGAAGAAGATGAAATTCAAAAAGACAGTGATGTATTGAAATTTGAAGTGCCTGAAGGGCATCTTTTTTTTCTTGGGGATAATCGGAGTTTTTCCCAAGACAGTCGTTACTGGGGAACTGTTCCTGTTGAACGAATTATTGGCCCAGTTTTGTTGGTTTGGTTAAGTTGTCGTGAAATGCTTTATCAATCGGATTTTATTTGTGATCCACAGAAGATAAGAGTTTCACGTTTTTTTTCTTGGTTATAGTGTTTTTGGAAAGAGCCTTCGTTTGAAAATCTTGTTTTTTAAAAAAATTAACAGTTCGTAGTGGAGTGAGTGTTATGTTTTTTTTAAATTTATTTCTTTTTTCTTTTTTTTGTTTTCAAGTGAATGCTTATAACGAGATTGGGTTTATCTATAATGGAGCTACGGGTGATCAAGTTGAGTTAAACGAAATTGTTGATTTTATTGAACCGGGGACTGTCTTGCTTATTGGAGAACAACACGAAATAAGCGCTCATCAACGGTGTCAAATTCTTATGTTAAATAAACTTAAAAGCGCTCAGAAAATTGTTTCGGTTGGGATGGAGTTTATTAGCTATAATTACCAGATTCAATTGGATGATTTTCGTTTCGGTAAATTATTAGAACATGAATTTTTAACTGCTGTTAATTGGGGAAAAACTGATTTTAGTTTTTATCGAGACCAAATTTTATTTCCAGTCCATCCAGCAACAACTTTAGCTTTAAATGCTCCTCGTTGGTTAACTTCTAAAGTGGCTCGTCATGGATTAGATTTTCTTTCTCAAGAAGAAGCTCTGTGGTTACCTCCTCGATTTGAATTAGGCAATAAACAGTACTTTGAGCGGTTTAAAGAAGTCATGATGTCGATGGGGGGACACCTTCCTTCGCCGTCCTCTTTGAAAAACTATTTTGCAGCTCAAAGCATTTGGGATGATACGATGGCTTGGAATGCGATTGAATATATTCGTCGTTATCCAGAACAAATTTTAGTGATAATTGTAGGGGAATTTCATGTTCAATACGGTGGAGGATTGCCTGATCGTTTAAAGGCAAGGGGAGCCAATAATGTAAAAACCATTTCTTTACTTGAATCTCAGGTCATTGAAGGGAGTTCAAGTTGTCCAAGAGCGGATTGGCTTTGGTTTTGTAGAGATTATTAAGATTTAAAATCACGATCAAGCAATGTTTTTCTTCCATTAGAACGGGCGTTATCAATCGCACGGTCGCATTCAATTCGAATCATATTAGATAATATAACTAAAACTTGCTCAGAGGTATTCATGTCGGACTTTTGTTTTACATAATTTTTAAGGCGAGAAGCAATGATCAGTATTTCATCAGAGTAAGTTGATGATTTTTGGTGGGCAGAATGAGGCGTTTGTCCTCCAACAATTCTTCGAACTCCAGTCGAAGGTTCGTCCGTTGTTATTTGTTCAGAATGAGACATTTCCGCAATCCATTCGTTCTTTGAAGGGGCGCTGCGTTCAATAGCGGCAGCATCACGATGCCGAGCTGTTGGCAAGTGTCGTTCCCAACAGCTAACACAGCAAAAAACAAGCCCTGTCCGTTTGCGTGTGCAGGTTGAAACACTACACTCATAATACTTTCCATTGAATGGGATCTCATTTTTACATGAATTGCATTTGCGCCAATAAGATTGTTCTTCCATAGGGAAAGAGTAGTTGTTAAACTGTATTTTGCCAACAAAAAAATGGGTTGTTTTGAAACATCGCTACGAGATCATTGAGTCGCATCCAAATGAGGGAGAAGTTATAATTTGAAGTCTATGACATTGAATGAGCTTAAATTATTTGTTGATTTTGTAAATTCTGAATTAGTTGGTGGTGTTTTAAATGGAGTTTTTGTTAAAGAAAACAAAATTGGATTTGTATTATGGAAAAATAATCTTTTTGAAGTTATTTTTGATTTGAGTTCTATTTTTTTAGGAGTGGTTTGTTTTAATTCTTTAGTTATGCCCAAAAAGAGTGCAAGTAAGCCATTGAGCCTTTTTATTCAAGCTCATGGGAAGGGAAAACATCTTCAGTCTTGTTGTCTTAAAGCAGGAACGGGGAGAGTTCTTGAGTTTGTTTTTGTCTCAGATGGAGAGCCTCAACTTGAGATAGAGGCTCGTTTATTTCCAGGGGGACAAAATTTGATTGCTTGTTTTAATGGTAAAATTGTGAGCTGGAAAAAGGTTTTAGATTTGCCCGTTTGTGAAGAGAAAGATCTTATTGGGGAAGCTCGGACTCCTGAGTTGATTGCTCAACAATGGTTGGAGTTTAGGCAAAAGCGGGGTGTTCAAAAAAATGAAATCTCTATAAAAAATGAGGGAGATTGTTTTGTCAAAAAAAGAAAAGAAAAAATTGAAGTTGCAATTGAAAAACTTAAAATAGAAATTGAGCTTAAAAAAGAACAAGATTGGGAAAAAGTGGCGCAATGGATGCTTGCTCAACAAAGTTTAAATGCTCCAAAAGAGTTTGAATATTATATTGATCAATCAAAAAGCTTAGTGAAGAACATTCAAATTTGCTTTGAAAAACACAAAAAAAACAAAGCAAAATTGATGAGAGCAAAGCAGAGATTAATAGAATTACAAGAATCTTTAAAAAAAAGAACAGTACCATTGTCTAGTTCGATTCAGGATAAAGAGAGTTCAAATAGTGTTCGTTATCGTCAGTTATTTCTTGAGAATGGAGCTGTGGCTTTACTCGGAAAATCAGCGACAGACAATCTGAGTTTGCTTAGAAAGGCTAAACCTTGGGATTTATGGTTGCATTTTAAAGATTATCCAGGTCCACATGTTGTGAT
>CAYMLA010000087.1:0-3504 GCA_964390785.1 uncultured Bdellovibrionales bacterium
TAAGTACGTCGCAGTGAGATTTGAGCGAAGCCAACGAAAAAGTTGGCTGTTTTGTGCCTGTCTCTCTTTATTTTTTAATGGCCTCCATTATATATCCCTCTTCGTCTCTCTCATTAAAATCACTTGTTGAATAATTGCAAATAACGAATTTACAAAAATATATAAATTTACACCACTCGGCAATCCCACCATTAATAAGGAAAAAACAATTGGCATAAACATCATAACTTTCGCTTGAGCAGGATCCATTGCTGTTGGAGTTAGTTTTTGTTGAAAAAACATTGTAACCCCCATTAGCACAGGCAATACGTAATAGGGATCCTTTAAGCTTAAATCAGAAATCCACAAAAAAAATGGTTCTTTATACAGCTCAACACTTATACTCGTAACTTTAAATAAAGCAAAAAACACGGGCAATTGAAGCAACATTGGCCAACACCCACCCAAGGGATTAGCCTTATGTTCTTTCATTAACGCCATTGTTTCTTGATTTAATTTTTGAGGATCCCCTTTGTGTTTTTCACGCACTTCTTTTAATAAAGGCTGAATCACTTGCATCTTTTTCATGGCTTTATGTGACATAACCGCCAAGGGAATAAGCAATGTGCGAACAACTAAAGTAAGAAAAATAATTGCTAAACCATAATTATTAACCAAACTATAAAACCACTTCATTAGTTTTAAAATAGGAAGTGCAACAATTGCAAAATATCCAAAATTAATTGAAGCTGTTAAAGCTGGATCAACTCGTTCAAGCAATTCAAGTCTTTTAGGACCAACATAAATCGTATGATTAAAATCAAGTGAACTCAGCGTATTTCCTTTTAAATTATAATCTAAAAACCCTTGAGTTGTTTCATTGCCTTCATATTGAATTTCGACATCAGGTCTAATCGGAGAATCATCAATAATTGCTGTTGTAAAGTATTTTGTTCCTAAAGAAAACAACGAAACTCCTTGAAATTTTGTTGTGTTTTTTTCTCCTTTTACAACTTCAAATCGCTCCTTTTTTCCTTGGGCAATGAGATAATAATCTTGAATTTCAAAAGATGGCGCAATTAAAGAACTCTCAACAGGCTCCTGAACTTCATCTCCTAATGACAAAACAAATCCTTCAAAATGAGGGTGTAAATTTTCAAATTGCATGGATTGTTTAATGACGTAATTTTCAACTTCAACTTCAACCAATCTATTAATTCGAACAGAACCGATTGTTGCAACACCCTGAAACTTTGTTGGTTCTAATTCGACCAAATCAAATAAAATCTTTTTTTCATTATAAAAAAACTGTCCAATTTGATAAGCTTTATCTTTTCCTAAAATAATCTCTTCGTCATTTCTATCTGTATATCCTTTTAAATGAACTTCACTGATTCCCATTCCGTGATTAGAAAGCAAAAAACTAAATTTTTCTCCATCAAATTTTAGTGTTTTTAATGACTCAGAACCCTTAACTTCTTGCGGGCAATTTCCTTTTTGTTTTCCATCTTCTCCAACATAACAATCTTCATCCATTTCGGACTTTTGAAAATTTTTATCTTCTGAAATATCCTTTGAATCCTTTAAAAAACTTGAATCACTTCGTTTTTCATCACTATTTTCATTATTTAAATCACTTGTTTGAACTTGATTCAATTGCTTTGACTGATGTTGATTAGGATATTTTTGATTCAAATAATATTGCCAACCCATCCAAAAAACGGCAACAATAACAATTCCTAAAATCGTTTTTGAATCTAAAAAACTTCCTGGCTCTTTATTCATCACAACTTCCTTTCTGTGTCCGGAACAGGGTCAAATCCACTTGGTCCACCAGGATGACATTTTCCAAATCGAATGAGTGTTAACCAAAACGCTTTACAAAATGAATGAGTGTTAAATGCTTCTAAAGCATAACTTGAACAACTGGGATAAAATCGACAATTTCCACCCAAATGAGTTGTGCCTATTGTTCGATAACACCCAATTAAAAAAAGACTAATTATTTTTAGAAAGAGATCTAATTTTTTGCATCCCTTTGTGAAGAACACTTTTAAAGTATTTATATTCCATATTTTTATAAAAATCTTTTTCATACGCCCTAAAAACCAAATTTACTTTAACTGGCAGTTGATGATATTCTTCTTGATTCCTAAAAAATTCTCTGCACCACCGCTTTAGCTTGTTGCGTAAAACAGCGTTGCCAACTTTTCTTCCTAATGTCCAACCCACTTTAATTTTTGGAATCTCATCTTCTGAATTTTGAACAAAAATAAAATTGAATATCACCCATTGAGCGGGATATAATCGTTTTCCGTTAATTTTTAAAAATAAAAAATCACTTCTTTTTAAGCTTTCTAATTTAAATTTATTTGCCACTCACCGTTACAGCAATACGCTTTCTTCCCTTATTTCTTCTGCGTGCCAATACATCTTGTCCACTTTTTGTTGCCATTCTGGATCGAAATCCATGACTTGTCTTTCTCTTTCTATTGGATGGCTGATACGTCCGTTTCATTTTAAACTCCTGAAATTACGACAATTTTAATTTTTATTCAAAATTCTAGAATATTGAGGTCAGATATAATCATATTGACTTAAAGTCGTCAAGAAAATGTATTAAAAAAATAATTTTATATTAAAAATAGGGATTATTGCCGTTCCGTTTTTAAACTGCCTTTGCTCATTTGTAACGCGCCATTACTTGTTCCGCCGGAAGTAGACTGGTTATCGGTTCGATTATTAATCAAATTGGATTAAATCTTAGTGGATAAGCTCATGTGGATAATGTCACTCGTGTTATTGAAATTATTGATTTTTTAATGGGAATGAACTTTTATATCGGTTACATTATTACCAAATTCAATATTGAATTTTCCCGTTCCATAAAGAGATAGGTTATAAATCATCCCATTTAGCTACAAGTTTAGTAAGATCTTTTTGCGGTTTGCCTTCTTCTTTAAGGAAGAGTCTATTTTTAGGGAAGCAATAAAGATCTTCATTTTCTTCTTTGTAACATTTTGAAGGAAATTTTGAAGTGAGTATAAGTTCTTGACCTGATGGGATCTGCAATTGATTTCTGCTCGTATTTACATCCATAAAAGCAAAAGCTTTGAATGAACTACAAATCAATACGACTAAAAGATGTTTTCAATACAGGATCCAACGCTTCTTTTTTGGAAAGTGAGACATAGTGGACACATTAAACTCTTTTTTGGTTTGATAATTTTAATATTTTCTCTCATAGTTTTAAATTTAATTTTGTTCCATAATCCATTTTTTTTCCAATCTCCACTCTTTCCACCAGGCATTCAAGAACCGGCAGTTTGCCCGCTTTTTACGCGCCTAGGTAAGGCGGTAAAACACCCCTCGTCTTGTCAAAACAACCTTGACCGAGCCGTTATGATTTATTATATAGTTGCTATTGTTAAAAAACTAAAGATTTTTTTGCTTTTCTGACAATACTTCTAGACTGTTTCAGCATAATCATTTAAGACAGTAAAAAAGGATTTTTATGTCATCTAT
>CAYMLA010000087.1:3514-9045 GCA_964390785.1 uncultured Bdellovibrionales bacterium
ATTATAAAAAATAATTTAAAAGCAAAAAATTCAAATAATAAACTTTTACAAACATGGTTTGACCCCACGACTTTAATTGAAATTGAAACTCTTAATGGTGGAGTAAAGCGTTTTAAACTCGGAGTTCCTTCTAAACTTCATAAGTATTGGATTGTTGAAAATTTATTTGATGGCCTTTGTTCTGAAATTTCTTCTCTTTATGAAAATAAGTTTGAGCTTGAATTAATTGTAACAGGTCAACCTGTTCCTTTGGAGCCAAACAGCTCTGATGCCTTAAGAGAAGCAATAAATATCGAAGATAACTCTGGTTTTACAAACGCTTCGAGTCCTAAAGCTCCTGTTAAACCATCTCCTGCTCATTATCTCAATCCTCATTATACTTTTTCATCTTTTGTCGTTGGTAAAAACACTGAATTTGCTCATGCGGCTTCTTATAATGTGGCTCAAAATCCCAGTGCAGATGGTTATAATCCTCTTTTTATCTGTGGACCTGTTGGAATGGGAAAAACTCATCTTTTAAATTCTGTTGGAAACCAAATCATAGAAACTCAACCTCA
The DNA here is from genome assembly GCA_964390785.1 of uncultured Bdellovibrionales bacterium. Classification (GTDB taxonomy): domain Bacteria; phylum Bdellovibrionota; class Bdellovibrionia; order Bdellovibrionales; family CAYMLA01; genus CAYMLA01. Next base: position 4,072 of record CAYMLA010000087.1, read on the forward strand.
CATAAGAGTTTCATATGTTTCCGCAGAAAAGTTTATGAATGAATGTATTTCAAGTATTCGTCGAAATGAAATGCATAAATTTCGATTAAAATACAGAGAACAATGCAATATTTTTCTTGTTGATGATGTTCAATTTTTAGGTCGAGGAGAGGCTGTCCAAGAAGAATTTTTTCATACACTTGATGATTTGCTTCAAAAAGGGTCACAAGTTGTTGTCGCAAGTGATCGAATGCCAAAAGACATTCAAGGACTTGAGGATCGAATTCGATCTCGGCTTGAATGGGGACTCATTGCCGATATTCAAATGCCCGATTTAGAAACAAGGATCGCTATCTTGCGTTATAAAGCTGAAATACTCAGTCTTAAAATTCCTGATGATGCTATAAGTTATATTGCTCGAATTTCCAAGCGCTCCGTTCGTGAATTAGAAGGAAATTTAAAAAAACTTAAAATGTTTTCTGAACTACAAGGCTTATCTGTTAATCTTGAATTGGTTCGAAAAGTTTTATCGACCCACGATGATCCAACTTCAATCACAACAGAAGACATTCAAAAAATTGTAACGACTCATTACAATATTAAGATTTCTGATTTAAAAGGAAAAAATCGAGCTAAAGAAATTGTTACAGCGAGACAGGTCGCCATGTATCTTGTTAAAAAACACCTTGATAAATCTCTCATGGATATTGGTCGAAGCTTTGGAAACCGCGATCACACAACTGTAATCAATGCGGTCAAAAGAATCGAAAGTAAACTCCAAAATAATCTTGATTTAAAGAGAGATATTAATGATTTAACGGGTTGTATCCACAAAATCACAGGGGTGTGAATGGGGATTGTGAATAACCTTGTGGAAAAATATGAGGATATCTTTGTGAATTGTGTTTATACCCATTTTTTACTTGCAAAAGGACTTGTTTTACAATTATTTTTCCACAGTGAAACAATTCTAATTTTAAGGAGTTAAGCAAATACTCGCGATATACAGCCCCCTACTACAACTACTTAGTTTTTAATATAAATAGAATTAGTAAAAAGAGAGTGAATAATGAAATTCTCCATACAAAGAGACGAAATTTTTAATGTCATCAGTCGAACCCAAACCATTATAGAAAAAAGAAACGCCATGTCGATTTTGTTAAATATTCTTTTTGATTATCATGATGGTGTTTTGAATGTTTTTTCAACAGATCTAGAAGTGAGTCTTAAATATGAATTAAAAGTAACGGACTCAGAAAACCATTTTATTGAAGGTAAAGCTGCAATTAATGCTCGTGTGCTCTTTGATGTTTTAAAAGAAATGGAAAGTGGATTCGTTGAGTTTACAGCGAAAGAAAATTATTGGATTGAAATTAAACAAAATAATGCTGTTTCAAATATTGTGGGTGTTAATTTTGATGAATTTCCCGTTTTTCCTTCTTTTGTAGGAGATCATTTTTTTAAAATTTCAACAGAAATCTTGTCTGAAATGCTTGTTAAAACAAGTTATAGTGTTTCGACAGATGAAACAAGATATCATTTAAACGGAGTTTTTTTTGAAAAACAAGACGGTGAAAACAAAAATGTTTTTCGAATGGTTGCTACAGATGGACATCGATTAAGTTTAGTTGATCGTATGTTGAATGTTGAGATAGGCAATGAGCTTGATTTAGGAATCATTATTCCAAGAAAAGCGTTAATAGAAATCAGAAAAGTTCTTGAGCTGAATTTTGAATTTGCTGAAATTGCAATTGAAAGTTCTCAGATGATTGTAAAAATGGGACCTTGTGTTTTAATGGTTCGACTCATTGAAGGAAGGTATCCCAATTATCAACAACTTATTCCACAAAATTTAGGCTATCATGTGATTGTTAAAAGAGAGGCTCTTTTGGCTTCTATTCGACGTGTTTCGGTTTTATCAAATCAAAAATCAAAAGGACTTGGATTTCATATTAGTTCTGGAAAACTGATGATTTCATCAGGGAATTCAACACTTGGAGATGCAAAGGAAGAATTAGAAGTGATGTATAAAGGGGATGATATTTCAATTGGATTTAATGCTCGGTATCTCATCGATGTTCTGAGTAGCTTTGATGATGAAGAAGTTGATATTGAATTAAAAGATGAACGATCACCGGGTATTTTTAGGCCACACAATGATTTTTCTTATACTTGTGTCATTATGCCAATGCGAATTTAAAGTTTATGCATATTCAACAGATTAAGCTTAATTTTTTTCGAAATATCAATAACTTGGATTGTAAGTTCAATTCAAATTTTATTGTTTTTTTAGGTTCAAATGGTCAAGGAAAAACAAATTTATTAGAAGGAATTTATCTTTGTTTGTCAGGCCATTCTTTTCGTCGAGTTCCTTTATCAGAAATGCTTTATAAACAACAATCACAGGTTTATCCACAAAGTCTGATAGAATTGATTGTTCATTCCAAAGATCAGTTGGATTATCATTTAAAATGTTGTTTTTCTTTTTCTAAAAAGGAACATTTTGTAAATCAAAAAAAACAAACAAGTTCAAATTTAATCCATCAATTTCAATCGGTTACGTTTACATCGGAAGATTTGCTTATAATTAAATGGGGTCCAGACAGAAGACGTTGCTTTTTTGATGAGCTTCTTTTATCAATAGATCCGACTTTTTTAGAATTAGATCGAAATTACAATAAATGTTTAAAAACAAGAAATCGAATTTTAAAAGATCATCTTAACGGACTTTATCCTAAGTCAAAAACAGAAGCTTTGTTAAGGAGCATAGAAGCAAAATTTTTAAATCTTGCTCAAGCAATCATTTTGAAACGAATAAAAGGAATTCAGATTTTAAAACGAAGTTTTTCTCAATTTATGACTCAAATTCAAGGAAGAAATGTGGATATCTCTGTGGATTATCTGATTTCGGAGCAAAATGTTTTAGATTTTGATGAGAACCAAATTCTTTTGTTGCTCTCTGAAAAGTTAAAACAAAGAGAATTCGCTGAATTTGCATCGGGACAAACGTTAGTGGGACCGCATAGAGATGATTTTCGTTTCAATTTTGAAAACAATAATGCAAAACACTATTGTTCTCAAGGGCAACAAAGGGCATTGATTTTAGCGTTAAAATTAGCTCAAATTGAATGCATAAAAAACTTAAAAGGGCATTATCCGATTTTGTTTTTAGATGATGTTTTTTCAGAACTTGATACTGAAAAGCAATCATTTTTATTAGCTGCATTATCAAAATTAAAAACACAGACTTTTATTTCGACAACAGATGAACAATTGCCACTTATGATGTTAAACTCTGATGTTAGTTTATTTTTTGTTCATCAGGGGCAATTGTTTAATAAAGGGAGTAACGAAAAGTGTCTATTAGTGAAGTGAGAGAAGAAATTAAAAACAAAGCAAAACTTGATTATGATGCCAATGCAATTCAAATTCTTGAGGGTCTTGAAGCGGTAAGAAAACGACCAGGAATGTATATTGGAGATACCGTTTCGCGAGGCTACCATCACCTTGTTACAGAAATTATGGACAATTCAATTGATGAAGCTTTGGCTGGATTTTGTCAAAATATTAATGTCATTATACATGCAAACGAATCAGTTACAGTTGAAGATGATGGCCGAGGAATACCTGTTGCTGTTCACAAACAAGGAAAATCAGCATTGGAAGTCGTGATGACTGTTCTTCATGCGGGTGGAAAATTTGATGGTGATAGTTATAAGGTTTCGGGTGGGCTTCATGGTGTTGGAGCATCCGTTGTGAATGCTCTTTCGAGTCGATGTGTTGTTGAAGTTCGAAGAGAGGGAAAAATCTGGAGGCAATCCTATGAAAAAGGGATTCCAAAAGAAGAGGTTACTTGCATTGGAGAAACACAAAAGACGGGAACAAAGACAACTTTTAAACCGGATCGAGAAATATTTACCGATGAAAGTCTCTCCTTTTCGTTTAGTGAATTAGCTTCTCGATTTCGTGAGTTTGCTTTTTTAAATGCGGGAATTTCAATTACTCTAACTGACGAAAGAACAGATAAAAAACAAGAGTTTTTATATACAAAAGGTATCGTTGAATTTATTGGTTATATCAATGAGTCTAAAAAACCTCTTCATTCTGAAGTTGTTTACATTAAAGACACAAGAGATGATGTTGACATTGAAGTGGCATTACAATGGAATGATTCTTATTCTGAGTCTATTTTTACTTATTGTAATAATATCAACACAATTGAAGGTGGAACACATTTAGTTGGTTTTAGGGGAGCATTAACTCGTTCAACAAATGCTTATGCCTCTTCAACAAATTTATTAAAAGATTTAAAACAAAACCTTGAAGGAGACGATATTCGAGAAGGTTTGGCCGCAATTATCAGTATTAAAATTAGAAATCCTCAATTTGAAGGGCAAACAAAAACAAAATTAGGAAATAATGAAGTTAAATCGGCTGTTGAAAGTTTGATTAATGAAAAGCTCAGTGATTGGTTTGATCGACATCCACGAGAAGCTAAAATTATTATTGGAAAATGTGTTGATTCTGCTCGAGCTCGTTTAGCGGCCAGAAAAGCAAGAGAACTGACACGAAGAAAAACAGTGTTAGACGGAGCTTCATTACCCGGAAAGATGGCTGACTGCCAAGAAAAAGATCCAAAACTTTGTGAATTGTATTTGGTTGAAGGAGATTCTGCAGGAGGTTCTGCAAAGCAAGGTCGAGATCGAAGAACTCAAGCCGTACTTCCATTAAAGGGAAAAATATTAAATGTAGAAAAAGCTCGTTTTGATAAAATGCTTCAAAATGAAGAAATAAAAACAATGATTTCAGCACTTGGAATTGGAATAGGCAAAGATTTAAATATTGAAAAAATCAGATATCATAAGATTGTTATTATGACAGATGCTGATGTGGATGGTTCGCATATTAGGACATTGTTATTAACATTTTTTTATCGTCAAATGCACGCTTTGCTTGAAAAAGGCTATATCTATGTGGCTCAACCGCCTTTGTATA
>CAYMLA010000088.1:0-8991 GCA_964390785.1 uncultured Bdellovibrionales bacterium
AATTTGGCATAATGCAGAAAAATGTCGAAGGACTTAAGCCGAGCTGTACTAGGCATGCTGCAAAACAGCCACTCATAACACAGACTGTGCACTTTGTTCCGTTTGCGCTATGAGCTGTAAGGTTTCGCTAGTTTAATCACGTGATCTTTTACTTCTGCAACAATGATTGTAATATCTTTTTTTTGGACTTCGGCTTGTCGAAATTTTTCAACATTGTAGAGAATGTCATTACGCAATTCATGGGCTCCTAACTTTGAAGAAGACAAAATGACATCATACAAGCGCTCTACCCCAAACTTTTCTCCCTTTGGATTGACAGATTCAACAACTCCATAAGAACATAAAATCAAGCGATCTCTTGGATTCAGAGAAACCGTTGATTTTTGATAATTAAAATTCGACTGCTTTGAAAAAGAGGGTTGATCTTGTCTAAGGCTTCTTAATTCTTTGTTTTGATTAACAAACAATAATGCTCTCACATCGCCCGCCATTGAGTAAGAAAGTTCAAAGCTCTTTCGGTCAACTGTACCATAAAAGAGGTGAGCAAAATCATTGTTTGACATTGATTCAGTCATTTCTTTTGATATCATTTGTAGAATCAAATCTGGATTCACTCCTTTTTTGGCTTCTATTTGTCCCATAAATTTTAATAGAACTGACAATAAAAGAGCTGATGTTGTATATCCAGATGAACTTGCTAATACAATTCCATAACGAAACCTGTTTTCATGCTCAAATATGTCAAAATAATCTCCACCAGAAGCAAGACCATGAACAAACTTTGTTGAAAATTCAAAACCTGGAATATTGGGGAACTCCGTTGGGACTAAGCGCTTTTGAATGGCGGCGACTACTCCTATCTCACCTTCTAACTGGGTGATCATGTCTTCAAGTTGTTCATTTGTTGCGATCATCTGTTGATGAAAGCTTTTCAAATCTTGTTCACGATCTCTTAACTCTGATTCAAGTTCACTAATTCTTTCTTTAAGTTGCGAAACAAGGTCATCTTGGTTTTTACTTTTGGTCATAATGTATCGACTCCATGTTATTTTGTTAGTATAAAAACATTTTAATCGAATAGAAAATAAAATCTCTTCATCGATCATTATCTAACATCAAATCGACAAAAACCCCTTAGACAAGACGCATTATTGTGTTATTTTGTTTTGTTTTCTTGAAACTCCTCTTTTAACCCTCTACAAAAAAGAATATGCGTCAAGATTTTACTCCTTATAGTCCAACTAACCTTGTTGAAGATCTTCAGTCTCATCAAGAAATCAATCCTTCAATTTTATTTAATCAAATTATTGAGCTTCAATCTCTTATTGGACTCATTGAAGATCATCCACAAACAATAAAAAAATCCAGATTTTTTGGATATGAAATTGATACTCTTTACAAACAGAATCCTTTTGAAGACAAGTATGAACTTTTGATCGAATATTTTTTTAATCAAAAACATTTTAAAAGTTTACCCTTTAATCTTGTTGAAGATTCTAAAGTTCTTTCTGTTGATTATCTTTTGTCAAAAAGAAAAGCCTCTCCTCTTCTATTAAGCATTTTTTTTAATTCTTTAGCTCATAGAATTGGAATTGAATTAAATTTTATCAAATTAAGGCAACAAATTATTTTAAAATATCTTGTTAATGGAAAAGCTCATTTTATAAATATTGAAAATAGTGGTTCTTTTTTTGCTGAAAAAGATGTTTTAGAAATTTTAAACAAAAACAACTCCTCTTATTCGCAAATTGATACGTTTAAAACATTAGATAATAAAACAGTAATTCTTAAATATCTTGAATTCTCATGTGAGATTTTTGAATTAAAAAAAGAAGATCCACAACTCATTCTAACCTTATATAACCTGATTCTTCAGCTCAAGCCCTCTTGTGTGAAGTTTTTAAAAAAACGTGCTATCCTTTATTATCAGTTAAAAAACTATAAAAATTCTTTTTTAGACATTAAAAAATTTTCGTATCTTAATCATGAAAAATCTTTACCGGAAGATCTTCAGCTTATTTATCAACAGCTACAACCATTAAATAGTGAGATTTGATCGAAGCCAACGAAAAAGTTGGCTGTTTATAGTGGAAGACTTTAATCCTTGAGCAAATTAAGAGAATAAACTTTTTCAAATTTTATCAGTTGGTTTTTTTGAACTTCTTCAATTGTTTTGATTTTTTCAAATAAATTTAAAAACGCAAAAAAGATAGGATAATTTTTCTTGTCATTTTGTAACCATTCAGTCTTTTTTAGAGCACTTATTTTCTGAAAAAAATTTTCAGCTTCAATTTTAAAATCACTTAGTTCTTGGCGGCGATAGCCTAAAAGGTCAGAAAGAACAACCTCATAAATTCTATTTAAGCTTTCCAAGACTGAGACCAATTGATCGTTGACTTCTTTTTTATCAATTGTTCGATGAAACGTATTTGTTTGAGATAAAAATTTACATAAATCGGCGATGGCTTCTAGATTTTCAGTGATATTTAAAAGCTGTGTAACTTTTAAAGATTGTTCTTTATTTAAACGCTCTGTTAAAAAATTTGCTAGGAACTCTTTGACTTCAATCAGAATATTGTCTGTAATTTGTTCATATTTTTCTATTTTTTTCGTTAACTCATCGGTCTTATCAAGAGGATTACTGTTTGTGGATGTTAAATTTAAAATTGTGTGAATCATTGCTGCCATTTTTTTTACTTCTTGATTGGCCAATTCCAATGATAAAAAAGAAAGAAATCCAAATTTACAATCAAAATATTTTAGTTTATGGGGAATTTTGTTTTTTGAAAAAATCATCTTTTTTAAAACAATTAAGCCTGGTTCGATTAAAAAAAGAAAGAAAATTGGAATGTGAACAAAACAAATAAAAGACAATAATAATGTTAATAATGTTGTGTTATAACTTTGAAAATTTAAGGCTATTTTTTCTGAAAAGCCAAAAACGCTCTCTTTCAAAAAAAACATAATTAAAATAGAAAAAAATATTGTAAACAACAAGTACAATCCTGTGTGCTTGATTTCAACTCTAACAAGATTTTTATTTTTAAAAAAATCTCCATAATAAGCAACTGTTTCTCCGATCATAAGTCCAAGGGCAAGATTGAGAGATATCACACCACCATAAATGCTTGTTAAAGCAAGAAAAAAAACAATATGTGTTGCCTTAAACAAAATAGATAGTATTAATCCACAGAAAATTCCGATAAAAAAGTAAACATCACTTTCAATTAATAAAAATCCAGACCAAGATGAAAATGCAATTTGCATCAATTCTACTCCATAGGACATGTATTCGAATCCAACAATCACAAGACCTAATGAAATAAAAAACAAAGCAAATCGATTAAATGAGCGACTAAAGATGTATGGTAAAGCCCCAATTCCAATAAAAGCAAACCCATTTAATTTTTCTGACATCACTAATATTAAAGGAATAAAAAATGAACCAAACTGAATTCCTATGGCGAGTGAAAGAGCTAATGAAGAACTAAGCAATCCTGCGGACATATAGCCGATTGAAAGCCCTAGAACGCTTGACGGAAAAAGCGCTGTAATTGAAATAAAAGCACCAATAAAAAAAGCCAAGATACGGCTTCTTGAAAGCCAAGAAAAAAAAATCACTTGGTGCGGTCCCAAAAAAGCCTGCAAAGAAACTGATAATTCCCGTAAACCAAAAACCAATAAACCCAAGCCGCCTAACCAAATTACAATTGATCCTAATATTGTCAAAATGATCCTCCTCAAGTAAAAAAAACATCGTAACGAACGGAATGCCCCTTAAAGCTTAAATTTGGCCTGCGATAAACTGCGCCTCCTTTTAAGGGTCTTTTAAGAACAATTCTTAATCCTGAAATGCCAAAACAAAAAGTCATTAACTCTTGTTCGTTGTTCTTAATATCCTTAAAGAGATGCAACAGAAACTGTGTTTCTTTTTTAGGTAAAGCCTTTCGTGGTTTTTCAATTTCAAACATTGGATCAAGATAAAGAACACACTGAGATTGGTTCTTGATCAAATTTTTTAATATAAGCCGACTATCCCCATAGTGGAGAGACAACTTTTTTTTGTGATTTAAATAGGGCATTTCGTGCAATAATAAATGGTATAAAAAATAACTGCGCTCAATACAATGAACTTCACAACCAAGTTCTATAAAAACCCGAGCATCTCTTCCTAGTCCCGTTGTCATGTCAATAATAACAGGAGGATTTGTTTTTTGTTTTAAACCAATGGATCGAGCTAGCAAATTATTTTTTAATCCAGATTGTTTTCGTTTTTTTCCCCACAAATTCAAATCGACATCCACTCGTTTATTTTTGTCAAAACGAGTCAGCCTTTGTTCATTTTGATTATAGTGGTATACATATTTATACTGACTGATTTCTTTTGGGTTACAGGGATAACCTGTGATCTTAGCTAATTGTTGAGCAGAATCAAGGTGGTCTTCGCTTACAATAGCTAATACGTCACTCACTAGAGGAAGATGAGTAAATTCCATGCGCCAACTAAAAAAAGAGTTTTAATAATTCCAATTTTTCTTAAATTCACTAAAGCTCCCCCCAAACAGGTTTTGGTTTGTTTAAGTCGATACAACAAATAAAAAATAAAAATTACATTTAAAACAATTAAAACAAGCCCTCTCCAATCTTTAAAAATCATTTGAGATAACACAAAAACAACAAAAAAATTAATCATTAACAAAAAAGCAATTAATCTTTTTCCGCTATCAAATCCAAATTTGACCATCCAATTATTAGCTTGTTTTTTTGACAAAACAAAAAGATGTTCAAAATTTTTCAAACAATAAATTAAAACAGCTTGTAGTCCAACCCACACACTAAAACCAAAAATAAAATCATTAACTGTATTAAAAACAGCAATAGAAAATCCAAGAATTAAAAAAGGACCCATAAAAGAAAAAATAACAAACTCATTAATACCAAAAATTTCAGAGTGCGCTCCAAAGTGACGAAATTTTAATCCAACAGTCACCAAAACAATTCCTAATAATAAAAAGAGCATAAAGTTTACTTTTAAAGCTGGAAAACCAAAAATAAGTCCTAAAAAAAATAAAAAATACCCCATCCATTTTAATTTCCAAGGGGCAACCCATCCCCTTTGAATGACTTGACTGCCGGACTCAGAATTAAACCAATCTTTTCCGCTGATATGTCCATAATAATCATTTAAGATAAAAAACCCACTCACAAGAAATAAAATGCCTGTAAACACAATAAAACAAGAAATAACATTTTCAGGCACGAGGTGTTCTTTTCCCCAGTAAAAATAGACAAAACTTAAGGGTAAGATAATTTGTAAAAACTCTAATGGTCTTAATATAGAAAGTAATACAAGCCAAAAAGAGCGACTTTGCTTTTTAGGATCTACTTTTAAAAAGGTAATCTTCTCTTGAAATTGCAATTCAACACAAGCATCTGAAACGGGAATAAACTTTTCTTCAGAATCAAAAAAACCATTTAACCATTCTTGGGCAATAGGATTATTTTTTTTTAACGTTACATAGGATTGGGTCATTAATTGAGTTTGATTTATAGTCCTGACATTCGATTCAAATTGTTTCGCTTGAGTCATGATTTGTTTCTCCAGTAAAGAATCTCTGGCAAAGATTCAAGCAATAAAACAATATTTTTTTCTTTTTCTTCAAGCAAGTCCCTTAAATGTTTGCATAAGTGTAGATAGTATTCAATTTTTTTAGCATTGATCTCATCAAATTGTTCAAGACGTTTTTTCACAAATTCTTTACCTAATACTGAAAAAACATCGTCAAGGCTTTTTGAAATGATGAATTTTTTAATCAAGGACTCTTTTTGTCCTTCAAGCAAAAAAATACTAAACGAGTTTAAATAACCCGCTTTTAAATCACTAAGAATGGCCTTACCCTCGCTATTACGAATGTTAAAATCTAATAAATCATCAGAACGTTGAAACAGTAGCCCCAAGAGATCGCCCAATTGATTTAAACTTTGATGAACATCGACAGATTTGTGATTTTGGAAAATAAAAGGTGATCGCAAACACCATTTAAACAAAGATCCTGTTTTAAGTTGATGAACATGATCAAGTTGTTCTTGTGTTACATTGATTTGCCCCATAAGAGAATCTTGAATCCACTCTCCTTCAAGAAGATCAGAAATCATTTCGCTCGTGTATTGAACCAATTCCAATGACGCATTTTTTGATAGATTCACCATCACTCGAGCCAACAAGTAATCTCCGGCTAAAACAGCATACTCGGGAGTGTATTTTAACCATGCAGCCGTTTTGCCTCGACGAAAGGATGATCGATCGACGAGATCATCATGCAGCAACGATGCATTATGAATAAATTCAATTGTTTGACACAATAGTGAAATGGCTTTTTCTTCAAGGCCTAGAGCATGACTGACTTTTTGAACAAGCTTTGCTCTAAATCCCTTTCCCCCTTCAAACAATTCATCATAAAGCACATTGAGTTTGGGTAAATATTTTGGAAAATCATTAGGATCAAATACCTTTATTGATTTCACGGGTCAAAAGCTCACTCTTCCTATAGGGTTTACAGAATGTTTTAAAGCAACCAAAAAGACACCAACAAATAGTGAATGTTGCAAAACCGTCGTTCAATGAGGATTATTCTACAATACTCCGTTGATGCATGCTATTGAAAAAACAAAACTATTCTAACAAGAAATTTTTAATATAAATCTGATGTCGCAAGGCATTGCTAACTGCTTTATCTCTGATTTTCTTTTATGTTAACCATTCTCATGGATTTTAAAACTCAATTGCCCATTCATTTTGAAAAAGCCGACCTTGCTGGTGTTGTGTTTTTTGCTCGTATCTTTGATTTGGCTCATAACGCTTTTGAACTTTTTCTTCAACACCTTGAGATTTCTTGGGCTGAATGGTTTCAAAACGAAAAAATTCTTTTTCCCATTAGAAAAACTAAAGCTCAATTTTTTAAGCCTCTTTATGCGGGGCAAGTCATCGATGTTACCGTGACTCTTTCGCATTTAGGGCGGTCTTCTTTTACAATTGAATATGTCTTTTTTCAAAATAAACAAAAAACAAATTGTCTTACGATGACTCATGTTTCTGTGAACAAAGAAACGCTAAAACCCATTTCTTTTCCGGAACAATATAAAACAAAATTTTCAAGTTATCTTGTGGCTGTTGCTAAATAACTATTTATCAACAGCCACTAGGTAAGAGTTGCTAAATAGCTATTTATCAACAGCCACTATATTTTCCTGAGTGATCTGATGGGACAAAATTTCCGTCAGGCAACGATTAAACGCGCGTTTACCTTCTGTGCCTATGACTTCAGATACCGTGCGCCCAACATGAGCTGCACACCCAAGAACTCTGCGTTGATAAATTTTTTAGCTACTGCTTGGCAAGCCCTTTGCCTACGCCTGAGTGGCCAATGATAAAAATGCGTTTTATGTTGCTCATGAGGGTTCCTCTTGAATAATATTCGCTATTACTCCTATAGAATACCACAAAGCCTGGATTTACGGAGCGTCTACTCTTCTGGTGCTTGAATTGGGCGAAACCAATTAGAAGCAATCGAGAATACCGTGTCCTATAAATGACAAAATTTGTCACTTTTAGGGCATGTCAATCTCAATTGTGCTTGACTTTGCGATATTTCAGATATGTAATGTCCTATATGTGACGAAGTCTATCACTTTTAGGTCATGACATGTTTATTGAATATCTTGAGAAATTACGATCCACCGGAAAGAGGTATTTCACCTCTCAGGAGATCATGCACGATCTGAACCTTTCTACTGATGCCGCAAGAGCAGGTGTATATCGACTAAAAAGAGATGGAAAGCTTATTAGTCCAGTTAGCGGGCTATACGTTATTGTACCTCCTGAACATAAATCATATGGCTCTATTCCAGCTGAGGAATTAATTCCTATTATGATGAAACACCTTGATGCTGAGTACTATATTGCGCTACTCAGCGCAGCAGGATTTTATGGAGCTTCACACCAAAAACCTATGGTTTTTCAAGTTGTCACTAATAGACGAATTAAGCACTCATTAAAATTTGGCCAGGTCTATATAAAGCTGATCCATAAAAAATCTTTAACTGATTTACCTATTAAAGACTTTGTTGTTAGTAGTGGTTATTTAAAAGTTGCAACACCTGAATTGATAGCAATCGATTTGCTGAAATTTCCAAAATATGCTGGTGGTATGAATAATATCGCCACTGTCTTATCTGAACTCATAGAAAGCATTAATGTTCACAAACTTATAGAGCTTGCTGAAAACATGGGTGAATGTTATCAATTGCAACGCCTAGGCTACATTATAGAAAAAATAGATGTGATGGACGATGACATAAAGAAAACTATTATTGATGTGCTTACAGAATATGTGTCGTCTCACATGAAATCCTATACCCCATTGGCTTCTAATATATCAAGGATTGGCCATCCGCGATGTAGAAAATGGAAAATTATTGAAAATACCGATTTTGAGAGTGATTTATGATTCCAAAAAATTTTATTGAACAATGGCAAAGTTCTGTTAAATGGCGGACACTTCCGCAAATAGAACAAGATTTAGTGATCAGCAGGGCTTTAGTTGATTTATACAATGAACCCTATATAAAAGATGTGCTTGTATTTCGTGGGGGCACTGCGCTTAATAAATTATTCTTAAAGCCTCCAGCAAGGTACAGTGAAGACATTGACTTTGTGCAAAAAAGACCAGAGCCTATTGGAAAAACCATTGATTCAATCAGAATATTGTTAAAACCATGGTTGGGTGATCCAAAATGGAAAATTACCGAGCGTAGTGCGAAGTTGATTTATAAATATGAGTCTATTAATAAAGTGCCTTATTCACTATGTAAAACTGTGAAATAAAAATAGGTAATTTAAATAATGTTATAAAAACTGCTTGTTGTGGTGGTTTACATTATTCATAGAGCGGACTTCGTCCGCAGCCTACAGATTTCAGTCTTCAGTTCTCA